>NZ_JBSGET010000006.1:0-106142 GCF_053603035.1 Kitasatospora sp. NPDC004272
CGACGGCCTCACCGCGGAGTGACCGCCCCCGGCCCGTCCCACCCGTCCCCCGCGTCACCTGAGCACCGTCCGCACCGCCCCGGCGTGGGAGAGTGACCGGCACGCCGCGCTGGCCGCCGACGCCGACGACCCGCGCACCGCCCGGGACGCGGCCCGGGCCGCCGTCGGCGCCCGCCTGCGCGGCGAGCACGCGCTCGCCGCCGAGCTCTCGCTGCTCGCCGCCCGGCGCACCCCGCCCCGGGACACCGCCCTGCTCAGCGAACGGGCGCTGACCGCCGCCCGCGACGCGGCGCACTACGGCGACCTGGCCCGCGGCCGCGCCGCCGCCCGCCTCGTGCTGGAGCACGACACCAGCCCCGCCCGGCGCGTGGAGACCCTCATCGCCCTGATCGACGCCAGCGGGCAGCACCTCCAGGCCGCGGACCGGCTGTTCGCCGAAGCCCTGCACGCGGCGGCCGACCACCCCGGCCTGGCCTCCCAGGTCCTGATCCGCCAGTCCGCCTGGGCCAACGTCAACGCCGGCGACCCCCACCGGGCGTGCGCGCTGGCCGAACGGGCCGCCGCCCTCGCCGCGACCGCCGGCGACAGCGCCGCCACCGCCATGGCCCTCACCCTGCAGGCCCGCTTCCAGCGCATCCTCGGCCACCCCGCCGCCGCGGCCACGCTGGCCCGCGCCCTGGCGCTGCCCCGCGACCCGCACACCCCCGCCAACGGCACGCCCCAGCACCTGGCCGCCCGCCACGCCCTCTTCGACGACCGCCCCGACCACGCCCGCGCCCTGCTGCTGCCCCTGCTCGTCGAGGCCGAACGCGCGGCCGACGCCGAGGCCACCGTCGACGTCCTGCGCAGCCTCGCCGAGACCGAACTGCGGGCCGGGCGCTGCGCCCGGGCCCTCGACCACGCCCACCGCGCCCAGGCCCTCACCGACCGCACCGCCCTGTCGCCCGCCCCCGCCTGCTACACCTCCGCCCTGGTCGAGGGCGCCGCCCGCAGCACGGAGGCCGCCCTCGCGCACGCCCGCCGCGGCATCGACACCGCCCGCCACGAGGACAACAAGGTCTTCCTCTCCCGCAACCTGCACGTCCTCGGACACCTGCTGCTGGCCACCGGCCGTCCGAAAGAGGCCCTGGAGCCGCTGGCGGAGGTCCGCGTCCTGGAGGAGGGGCAGCAGGTCCGCGACCCCTCCGTGCTGCGCTGGCACGCCGACCTCGCCGAGGCGCTGATCGCCGTCGGCCGCCTCGACGAGGCCGAGGACCTGCTGGCCGACACCCGCCGCACCGCCGCCGACCTCGGCCGGGCCTGCGTCCTCCCCGGGCTCGAACGGGCCGCCGCCCTCCTGGACGCCGCGCACGGCGACTGCGACGGGGCCGCCCGGCGCCTGACCGACGCGGCCGGCCGCCTGCGCCACCTCCCCCTCGAACGCGGCCGGACCCTGCTGGCGCTCAGCCAGACCGAACGCCGCGGGCGCCGCCGGGCCGGCGCCCGGGCGGCGGCCCGCGAGGCCGCCGACCTCTTCGCCGCCCACCTGGCCGGCCCCTGGGCGGACGCCGCCGCCCGCGTCCTGCACCGCCTGGAGCCCGGCCCGGCCGGGGACGGTGCCCGGCCCCGCCTCACCGGCGCCGAGGAACGCTGCGCCCGCCTCGCCGCCGCCGGCGCGAGCAACCGCGACATCGCCGCTGACCTGACCGTCAGCGTCAAGACGGTCGAGGCGACCCTCACCCGCGTCTACCGCAAGCTCGGCGTGCGCTCGCGCGTCCACCTCGCGCACGCCGTCGGCCCGGCGCTCGACTGACCGGCCGCCTCCGGTCGGCAACGGTCGACAACGGGTCTTCGGGGAGGGCGAGTTGCCGGAACGGGCCTTCCGGTTCCGGCGATTCTGGATACAGTGTGTCCGGAATAATTCAGGACCTCGGATGTCCTGGATACCGCACGCCCGAAGGGACCCCTCCGGTGACCGAAGCGCTCAAGGCCCCACCCGCACCGACCCCCGCCGCTCCCCCCGCCGGGGCCGGCCTCGGCCTCGCCGCCGTACTCGCCCTGGGCACCTTCGCGGTCGGCACCGACGCCTTCGTCACCGCCGGGTTCCTGCCCGCGATGGCCGCCTCGCTGCACGTGTCGACCTCGGCCGCCGGACAGTCGGTGAGCCTGTTCGCCGCCGGGTACGCGCTCGCCTCGCCGCTGCTCGCGGTCGCCACCGCCCGGCTGCCCCGGCGCACCCTGCTGGTCGGCGCGCTGGTGCTGCTGGCCCTCGCCAACGCGCTCACCGCGCTCGCCCCGAACTACCCGGCGCTGATGGGCGGACGGCTGCTCGCGGCGCTCGGCGCGGCCGCGTTCACCCCGACGGCGGGGGCGACCGCGGCGGCGCTGGTCCGGCCCGAACGGCGCGGCCGGGCCCTCGCGGTGGTGATCGGCGGGCTGACCGCGGCCACCGCGCTCGGCGTCCCGCTGGGCCGGGTGGCCGCCGTCGGCCTGGGCTGGCGGGCCGCGCTGGGCGCGGTCGCCGCGCTGACCGCGCTGTGCGCGCTCGCGGTGCGCCTGACCCTGCCCGCGCTGCCCGGCACCGAACCCGTCCCGCTGCGCACCCGGCTGGCCGCGCTGCGCCGTCCCGGGGTGCTCACGGTGCTGCCGCTGACCGTGCTCGGGATGGCCGCCTGCTACGTCCCGTACTCCTACAGCGTGCCGGTGCTGGACGCCGTCGGGGTCTCCGGGCGCACCGCGGTGGTCGCCGCGCTGGTGCTGTACGGGGCCGGCGCGGTGGCGGGGAACCTGCTGGCCGGACGGCTGGCCGACCGGCGCGGGCCGGTGCGGGTGCTGACCGCCGGGTACGCGGCGATGGCGGTATCGTTCACGGTGCTGGCGGCCCTGGCGGCCGGGCACGCCCGGGCAGGGATCGCGGCGGCCGGGGTGCTGGTGTTCCTCTGGGGCGCGAGCAGCTGGTGCCAGACCCCGCCGCAGCAGCTGCGCCTGCTGTCCGCCGCCCCCGAGCAGGGCGCGCTGCTGGTGTCGCTGAACGCGTCCGGCATCTACCTGGGCATCGGCGCGGGCAGCGTGCTGGGCGGGCTGGTGCTGCCGCTGGGCGCGGCCGCGGTGTACGCGCTGGCGGCGGTGCTGGCGCTGGCCGCCGGGGTGCTGCTGCGGACCACCGCGCACCGCGCGGCCGGCGGCTGAACCCGTACCGTTCCCGGCCGGTCCGCTACATCCACATGAAGGGCTGGCCGGCGACGGCCGCGGCGGACCGGTTGCTGTCCTTGAGCACCTCGTCCGGCGTCCCGCCGGGGCGCTGGTCGCGGTAGCGCGAGACGGTCAACGTGATGTGGTGGCCGACCAGTTCGACCTTGGCCACCGACATCGGCTCGGCGTCCCCGGCGGGCGGCAGCACCTCGTCCGGGTAGGTGAACCCGAAGTCCGCGACCTTCTCCCGGACGACCGGCAGCGCCTTGGCCGCGGCGCCCGCGTCGAGGAAGCGCAGCACCGTGACGCTGGAGACCACCGGCTGGTCGGCCCGGGTCAGCGCGACCCCGATCCAGCCCTGGCAGGCCAGGTCCGCCAGCACGTCCCGGCCCCGGTCCCGCTGCACGTCCTTGCAGTCCGCGCCCTCCCGGGAGGCCGAGCGGCGCGCCCGGTAGCCGTCGTACTCGTAGGCCCGCTGGGCGGGGAAGTACCGTTCCGCGACGAAGGACTGGGACTCCGTCAGCGGCGGCGCCGGCTGCCCCGCGGCGGCCGGCGCGGCGGCGGGCTTGTCCCCGGCGGGAGCCCCGGACGCGTCCCCCTGGTGCGGGTTCGAGACCACCCAGACGCCGCCGGCCGCGAGCACCGCGACGGCGCCCCACAGCGCGGCCAGCCGCCGCCGCTCGCCGGCCGCCCGGTGCCCGGCCGGCGGCTGCTCGTCGTCCGCGCGCGCGGGCGCGTCCCGCTGGATGGTCATGGCGCAGATTGTAAGCAGTTGATCGGACCGTCCTTCCTTCGGGTCGGTCGCACCCGCACTCCTGACCGCTCCCCGCCGTCCCGGGCCGCCCCCGTCCGCCCTTCTGCGCTCTCCGCTCCGCCCTTCCCCCCTCTCCGATCGGCCCGGAGGCCGGGCGGTCACCGTGGGCCGCGACACTGTGACAACTCGCACAGCCTGCGGGCGATCTTCTGGCGGGTTCCCTCTGGCGGACGCCGGGGCGGGGCGGGCAGGATCGGGCCATGGACCTCCTCGACATCCTCACCGACAAGGGCCTCCGCCGGGAACTTCCCACCCGGGAGGAGGCGCTGGCCGTGCTGGCCACCGGCGACGACGAACTGCTGGACGTGGTCGCGGCCGCCGGGCGGGTGCGCCGGCGGTGGTTCGGCCGGCGGGTGAAACTGAACTACCTGGTGAACCTGAAGAGCGGGCTGTGCCCGGAGGACTGCTCGTACTGTTCGCAGCGCCTCGGCTCGAAGGCGGAGATCCTCAAGTACACCTGGCTGAAGCCGGACCAGGCCGCCGAGGCGGCGGCCGCGGGCGTCGCGGGCGGGGCCAAGCGGGTGTGCCTGGTGGCCAGCGGGCGCGGGCCGACGGACCGGGACATCGACCGGGTCGCGGACACCATCGCGGCGATCAAGGGCGCGGACGAGGGCGTCGAGGTGTGCGCCTGCCTGGGCCTGCTCTCGGACAACCAGGCCGAGCGGCTGAAGGCGGCCGGCGCGGACGCGTACAACCACAACCTGAACACCTCCGAGGCCACCTACGGCGACATCACCACCACCCACACCTACGCGGACCGGGTGGACACCGTCACCAAGGCGCACGGCGCGGGCCTGTCGGCCTGCTCGGGCCTGATCGCGGGCATGGGCGAGAGCGACGAGGACCTGGTCGACGTGGTGTTCGCGCTGCGCGGGCTGGACCCGGACTCGGTGCCGGTCAACTTCCTGATCCCGTTCGAGGGCACCCCGCTGGCGGAGGAGTGGAACCTCACCCCGCAGCGCTGCCTGCGGATCCTGGCGATGGTCCGGTTCGTCTGCCCCGACATCGAGGTGCGGATCGCCGGCGGCCGCGAGGTGCACCTGCGCTCGATGCAGCCGCTCGGCCTGCACATCGCCAACTCGATCTTCCTCGGCGACTACCTGACCAGCGAGGGCCAGGCCGGGCAGGCCGACCTCGACATGATCAAGGACGCCGGGTTCGAGGTGGAGGGCGCCGGGCAGACCACCCTCCCCCGCCACCGGGTCACCGCCGGCGCGGGCGCGGGCTGCGGCGGCCACCAGGAGCAGCCGGGCGGCTGCGGGACGGGCGGCGGCTGCGGCACCGGCTGCGGCCCGTGCGGCGGCCACGGCGAGGTTCCGGAAGCCGGCGCGGCCGCGACCGACGCGGCTGGCGCGACCGACGCGGCTGGCGCGACCGGCGCCGCCGAGGACGAGGCGCGCACCGACCTGGTCCGGGTGCGCCGCCGCGGCGCGGGCACCGAGCTGGCCCCGAACGCCTGATGCACCTGATGGAACGTCAGAACCACCTGGACGCCGCCCGGTTGCTCGAACTGGACCGGGCGCACGTCTGGCACCCGTACGGCCCGATGCCGGGAACGGTGCAGCCCTTCGTGGTGGAGTCGGCCGCGGGCGTGCGCCTGCGGCTGGCCGAACCGGTGGGCGGGCACCGGGAGTTGGTGGACGGCATGTCGTCCTGGTGGGCGGCGGTGCACGGCTACCGGCACCCGGTGCTGGACGCGGCGGTGCGCACCCAGCTGGACTCGATGAGCCACGTCATGTTCGGCGGCCTCACCCACCGTCCGGCCGTCGAACTCGCGGTCAGACTCGTCGAGTTGACGCCGGAGCCGCTGCAGCACGTGTTCCTCGCCGACTCCGGTTCGGTGGCGGTCGAGGTCGCCCTGAAGATGTGCCTGCAGTACTGGCGCTCGCTCGGCCGCCCGGAGAAGCACCGGGTGCTGACCTGGCGCGGCGGCTACCACGGCGACACCTTCCACCCGATGTCGGTCTGCGACCCCGAGGGCGGGATGCACCACCTGTGGGGCGGCGTGCTGCCCCGGCAGCTGTTCGCCGACGAGCCGCCCGCCGGGTACGACGCCCCCGCCGACCCGGCGTACCTGGCGCACCTGGCCGAGCTGATCGGGCGGCACGCGGGCGAACTGGCCGCCGTCATCGTCGAACCGGTGGTGCAGGGCGCCGGCGGGATGCGCTTCCACTCCCCCGCCTACCTGCGCGCGCTGCGGGAGCTGTGCGACGCGCACGACGTGCTGCTGGTCTTCGACGAGATCGCCACCGGCTTCGGCCGCAGCGGCGAACTCTTCGCCGCCGACCACGCGGGCGTCTCCCCCGACGTGATGTGCCTGGGCAAGGCGCTGACCGGCGGCTACCTGACCCTGGCCGCCACCCTGTGCACCGGCCGGGTCGCCGAGGGCATCTCGCGCGGCGAGGTCCCGGTCCTGGCGCACGGGCCGACCTTCATGGGCAACCCGCTGGCGGCGGCCGTCGCCAACGCCTCGATCGACCTGCTGCTCTCGCAGGACTGGCGCGGCGAGGTGCGGCGGATCGAGTCCGCCCTGCGCACCGCGCTCGCGCCCTGCGCCGGACGGCCCGGCGTCGCGGACGTCCGGGTGCTGGGCGCGATCGGCGTGGTGCAACTGGACGCCCCCGTCGACATGGCCGCGGCGACCCGGGCCGCCGCCGAACAGGGCGTCTGGCTGCGGCCGTTCCGCGACCTGATCTACACCATGCCGCCGTTCGTCACCGCGGACGCGGACGTCGCCGCCATCGGCCGGGCGATCGCCGCAGCGGCGGCGGCCTCCACCGCGACCCACGCCGACACTGCCGTCGGCACCGGCACCGGCACCGGCACCGGCTAGGCCACCGGGCCACCGGGCCACCGGGCCGGACGTACCTGGTGGCCGTCCGTTCCGGCCCCGCCCCGTCCGTCGCCGACCTGCTCGCCTACCGTCCCGTCCGCCCCACCCCAGCACCCCCAGCACCCCCAGCCAGGAGCACCAACGCCATGTCCCGCGTCCTGTTCGTCACCGGCACCGGCACCGAGGTCGGCAAGACCCTGACCACCGCTGCCGTCGCCGCGCTCAGCCCGGGGCCGGTCGCGGTGCTGAAGCCCGGCCAGACCGGGTTGGGACCGGACGAGCCGGGGGACGCCGCCGAGGTGGCCCGGTTGGCCGGGCCGCTGGTGCGGGCGGTCGAGCTGGCCCGCTACCCGGAGCCGCTCGCGCCCGAGACGGCGGCCCGCCGGGCCGGGCTGCCGGCGCTGGACCCGGACGACGTGGCCAAGGCCGTGGCCGGTCTGGCCGCCGAGCACGACACCGTGCTGGTGGAGGGGGCGGGCGGGCTGCTGGTGCGCTACGACGGGCGGGGGCGCACCCTCGCCGACCAGGCGCTGGCCTGCCGGGGCCTCGGCCTGGAGGTCGGGTTCCTGCTGGTCGCGGCGGCCGGCCTGGGCACCCTGAACGCCACCGCGCTCACCGCCGAGGCGCTGGGCCGGCGCGGCCTGCCGCTGCACGGCGTAGTGATCGGCTGCTGGCCCGCCGTCCCGGACCTCGCCACTCGCTGCAACCTCGCCGACCTCCCGGCCGCCGCCGGCGCCCCGCTGCTCGGCGCCCTCCCGTCCGGTGCGGCCGCCCACACCCCCGCCACCTTCCGGCCGTTCGCCGCCGCCGCCATCGCCCCGTCCCTGGGCGGCAGTTGGGACGCCGCCGCGTTCGCCGCCGCCCACCGCCCGGCCTGATGGACGACCTCCCCGACGCCGCTCACGCCCTGCGCGGGGCCTCCGCTCCCCCGGGCAGGCGCTGGAGTTCGTCCGCTGGCCGGCCGCCGCCTGGACCGACCGTCCGCCGGCCCCGGAGGACGGCTGCCCGGAGGCCGAACTCGCCGCCGTCGAGGCCCGGTTGGGCTTTCCGCTGCCCGCCGCCCTGCGCTCCGGCTACGCCCTGTTCGGCCGCCGGGACGACCTGACCCGCAACCAGGACCCGCTGGTCCCGCCGTCCGCCCTGCACGCCGACCTCCCGGCCGCCTGGGTCCGCTGACCGGCCCGCACCGCCGCTCCCACCGCATCCGCCGCCGCACTCGCCGCATCCGCCACCGCACCCACCGCGTCCGCTCCGGTGACGCGCCCGCGTGGCATCCCCGGGCGCCCGGCGGACTGGCATAGCGTCGGGCCGACCTGCGGCGCGACGAGAGGATCAACGATGCGACGGGCCACCGTGACGACTTCCGCCCTGGCCGCCCTGGCCGTACTCGGTGCGGTCGGGGCCGCCCCCGCGGCGGTGCCCGGGCCCGGGGCGGGCGAGGCGGTGGTGACGGTGCGCACGGGCGGGGACCGGACGGGCGCGCAGTCCGTGGGGCCGCTGGCGGGCGTCCGGCTGGGGCTGTTCGCGGCGGAGGGGGACGCGGCGCCGGTCGATCCGGGGTGGGGCGTGTGCGTCTCGGACGCCGACGGCGACTGCTCCTTCCGGGTGCCGGACACCGGCCCGGGCGGGGCCAACGCGGGTCGGGAGCTGACGGTGCGGCAACTGGACGGCGGGGTCCCGGCGGGCTGGTTCGCCAATCCGGCGCTGCGGACGGGCCCGGGCAGCGGCTCGGACTCGGTGGCCTCCCCGTACGTCTTCCGCACCCCGGCGCTGACCGCCGGGAACACGTACCGCTCGACCGCCGACTTCATGATCAGCGACGACTACCGGAACCTGCCGACGGCCTCCGGCGGGGTGTGGCAGAACTCGCGGAACAATCCGCCGCTGCCCGCGCACTGCGGGCTGGACGTCGCCCTGGTGCTGGACCTGTCGGCCTCGGTCGGCAGCGAGCTGCCCTTCCTGAAGGCGGCCGCGGACCACTTCACCGACGCGCTGACCGGCACGCCCTCCCGGCTGGCGGTGTTCTCCTTCGACCAGGCGTCCCCGGCGACCAGCGTGAGCGCGAACCACCCGGAGCTGCACCCGGTGTCGACGCCGGCGGGCGCGGCGGAGTTCAAGTCGCTGTACGCGGACTGGACGCTGGGCAAGGGCACCAACTGGGACACCGCGCTGTGGTCGGTGGCGCGGGCCGCCCCGGTGTACGACGCGGTGGTGGTGCTGACCGACGGCAACCCGACCCGGTTCGCGGACGACGCCCAGGGCGACGGCTCGCGGACCCACTTCCGGGACGTCGAGAACGGCGTCTTCTCCGCCAACGCGGTGAAGGCGGAGGGCAGTCGGCTGATCGCGCTGGGCGTCGGCAAGGGCGTCGAGGGCGTCTCCGGACTGAACCTGCGGGCGATCTCGGGGCCGACCGCGTACACCGACGGCGGCGACCTGACCGCGGCCGACTACTTCCAGACCAAGGACTTCGCCACCGCCGGGCAGCAGTTGCACGACCTGGCGCTGTCGCACTGCGACAACAGCGTGACGGTGGTCAAGCAGCTCGTCCCGGCCGGCACCACCGGCGAGGACACCACGGGCGCGGTGAACGCCCCGGCGGGCTGGACGTTCGGGGCGTCGACCGGCACGCCGGGCGTCGGCGGGCTGCCGCAGGAGCTGACCACGACCGACGACGGGACGGGCTCGGTGGTCTTCCAGCCGGAGCTGGGCGAGCGGCCGTCCGCCTCCCTGGACATCAGCGAACTCCAGCACGACGGCTACGAGTTGGTCACCAAGGACGGCAAGAACGCGGTCTGCGTGAACCTCGACACCGGGCAGCCGGTGGACGTCTCCGACACCGGCACGGCCGACCGCCCCGGGTTCGCCCTGGAGCTGCCCCGGCTCGCCGCGGTCAGCTGCACGGTCTACAACCGGCCCGCCGCCGCCCCGGCCGGGGCGGACCTGACGGTGGACAAGACCTGGCGGATCGACGGCACCGTCCACCCGGAGGGCGGCCAGCCCGCCGGGTTCACCGCCACCGCCTCGCTGACCGGGCCGGACGGCGCCGCGGCCGCGCCGCAGCCGTGGGGCACCGCGCGCACCGGCTACCGGATCGGCGACCGGGCCACCATCACCGAACGGACCGAACTCGCCGATCCCGCCTGCACGTTGACCGACCGGCGGATCACCGCGCTGAACGGCGCCCCGGTCGACCTCCCGCTCGGCAGCGCGCTCACCCTCGACACCGCGCACACCCGGGCCGAGGTCACCAACACCGTCGAGTGCCACCGCACCGGCCCGTCCCCGTCGCCCTCGCCGTCCCCCGTCCGCCCGGGCGGCGGGCACCTCGCCGCCACCGGCAGCGGAGGCGCCTCCGTGCTGCTCCCGGCCGCCGGCGGCGCCGCCCTCGCGGGCCTCGCCCTGCTGGCCCTGCGGGCACGGCTCGACCGGCGGCGCGACGACGGCTGACCGACCGGTCGGAACCGGTCGGTTGTCAGTGCCGGACGGAAGGATGACGGTCATGAACAAGGCCGATCTGCTCTCTTCCGGCGACTACGCCGACGCCGTTGCCACTGCCGCGCGGGCCGCCGCCGCCTACTACGCGGACGGGACGACGACCCTCGGGGACGACGAGTACGACGCGCTGGCGCGGGCGATCGCCGCGTACGAGCAGGCGCATCCGGAGCAGGTCTCGGAGCAGTCGCCGACCGGCAAGGTCGCGGGCGGCGCCGCGGTGGGGGACGTGCCGCACTCGGTGCCGATGCTGTCGCTCGACAACGTGTTCTCCGGCGAGGAACTCGCGGACTGGGCGGCCTCGTTGGAGCGCCGGCTGGGTCGGGCGCCGGCCGGCTGGTGCGTGGAGCCGAAGTTGGACGGCCTGGCCGTCGCGGCCCGGTACGAGGGGGGCGTGCTGCGCCGGGTGCTGACCCGCGGCAACGGCCTCGCGGGCGAGGACATCACCCACACGGCGGGGGACGTGCTGGGCCTGCCGGCCGTCCTGGCCGAACCGCTGGACGTCGAGCTGCGCGGTGAAGTCCTGCTGACGCACGCCCAGTTCGAGCGGGCGAACGAGGTCCGCACCGCGCACGGCGCGGTGCCGTTCGCCAATCCGCGCAACGGCGCCGCGGGCACGCTGCGGGCCAAGGACCGGCCGTACCGGATCGAGTTGACCTTCTTCGGGTACGACGCGGTGGGCCTGGACGAGGAGTTGGCGCACAGCGCGCTCCTGGCGCGGCTGGCGGCGCTCGGGGCGAACACGGCCGCCTCCACGGCGGCCGCGCCGCTGCGCTGCGCGGGCGTCGAGGAGGTGCAGCGGCGGGTCGAGGAGATCACCGCGCTGCGGTCGGAACTCCCGTTCGGCATCGACGGCGTGGTGGTGAAGGCGGACGACGCGGCCGACCAGGCGCAGGCCGGTTCGGGTTCGCGGGCACCGCGCTGGGCGGTGGCCCGCAAGCTCGCGGCGGAACACAAGGTGACCAGGCTGCTGGCGGTGGAGTGGGCGGTGGGCCGCACCGGCATCATCGCGCCGCGCGCCGTGCTGGAGCCGGTGGTGATCGACGGCGTGACGGTCTCGTTCGCGACGCTGCACAACCCGGCGGACATCGAGCGGCGCGGCCTGATGCTGGGCGACCGGGTCTTCGTCTACCGCGCGGGGGACGTGATCCCGCGGGTGGAGGCGCCGCTGGTGGCGGAGCGCACCGGCGAGGAGCGGCCGATCGTCTTCCCGGCCGCCTGCCCGCGCTGCGGGGAGGCGATCGACACCGGCGAGCAGCGCTGGCGCTGCGTGCGGGGGCGCAACTGCCAGACGGTGGCGTCGATCGTCTACGCGGCGGGCCGCGACCAGCTGGACATCGAGGGCCTGGGGTCGACCCGGGCGGTGCAACTGGTGGAGTCCGGGCTGGTCCGCGACCTGGCGGACGTGTTCACGCTGACCCGCGAGCAGCTGCTCTCGCTGGAGCGGATGGGCGACACCAGCACCGAGAACCTGCTCGCGGCGATCGAGACCGCCCGCACCCGCCCGCTGAACCGGGTGCTGTGCGCCCTGGGCGTGCGCGGCACCGGGCGCAGCATGTCGCGGCGGATCGCGGCGCACTTCGGCTCGATGGCGGCGATCCGGGCGGCGGAGGCGGAGAGCCTGGCGGCGGTGGAGGGCATCGGCCCGGAAAAGGCCCGCCTGGTGGTGTCCGAACTCGCCGACCTCACCGATCTGTTGGACCGCCTGGCCGAACTCGGCGTCGGCACCCAAGTCACCGAGCCCACCGCCCCGGCGCCCACCGCCGAGCCCGCCGAGGACGCGGCGGCCGGGGCCGCCGGCCCGCTGGCCGGCCAGGCCGTGGTCGTCACCGGCGCCATGACCGGCCCGCTGGCCGCCCTCTCCCGCAACGAGGTGAACGAACTCGTCGAGCGCGCCGGCGGCAAGTCCTCCTCCTCGGTCTCCAAGCGCACCACCCTGCTGGTCGCGGGCGAGAAGGCCGGCTCCAAGCGCACCAAGGCCGAGGAGCTGGGCATCCGGATCCTGACCCCGGAGGAGTTCGCCACCCTGGTCGCCGACCACCTGCCCGTCGCGGCCTGAACCGCCCCCGGTCGGTTCGCCACCGGTCGGTTCGCGCCGGTCGGTTTCGCGCCGGGCGGGGCGGGCATCCGGTCCGGGCGACCGGTACGGCGCGTTCGGCTTTCAGTGGGTGGGGGTCTGCGGTGGCTCGGTCGCCGGAGGGGGACAGACGTTGGTGGCGGGCGTTGCGGCGCACGCCGTTGAGGATGTGGAACGACGACATCACCGACTTCGCGGCGGCGCTGACGTACTACGCCGTCCTGGCGATCCTTCCGGCGCTGCTGGCCACGGTGGTGGGCTTCGCGCTGATCAGTCCGGCGGCGGCCCGGGAGGCGGCGGTACGGCTGGCGGCCCTGGTGCCCGGTCAGGCCGGCGCGGAGGTGGGCGGGGCGCTGTCCCAGGCGCTGGGGGGCGGTTCGGCCGGGTGGACGCTGCTGGTGGCGGGCACCGGTAGCGCGCTGTGGTCGTGCTGCAGCTACCTGGCGGTGTTCCGGCGGGCGCTGCACCGGATGCACGGCACCAGCGACCGGCGTTCCCCGTTGCGCAAGGCCCCGCGGATCGTGGTGACCGCGGCGGTGCTGCTGGTGCTGCTCGCGGTGAGCGCCCTGGCACTGATCCTGAGCGGCCCGGTCGCGGAGGGGGCGGGCCGGGTGCTGCACCTGGGCGGGACGGCTCCGCTGGTCTGGTCGGTGGTCCGCTGGCCGGTGCTGCTGGTGGTGGCGGCGGCGCTGGTGCTGATCGTCTTCCGGACCGGCCCCGAGGCGGCCTGGCGGCGCTGGGGCAGCCTGCCGGGCGGCACGCTGGCGGCGGCGCTCTGGCTGGTCTTCTCGGCGGGTTTCGCGCTGTACACCAGCGTCCTGGGCACGTACAGCCACCTGTACGGTTCGCTGGCGGGGACGGTGGTGTTCCTGATCTGGCTCTGGCTCTCCAACCTGGCACTGCTGGCGGGCGCGCAGTTCACGGCGGAACTGCGCCGCGCCGCCGCGGAGCGCCCCGTCCGGCCGGAGGAGCGCGGCGCGCTCGGACCGGCGGGGGAACCGCCCGCCGACCTGCCCTCCCGCGCCGGGGGGTAGGGCCGGTTCCGAACGGGACGGGCGCCTTCGCTGCCGTCAGCTGACCGACGCCCCCGACCGGCGCTTCGACACCGTGCCGACGGGCCCGGGCGCCCACCGCCCTGGGCTGGACGCGGGCATCCCCGGCCCGTACCCGCGCCTGGAGCAGTACGCGGTCTCCGGTTCACTGCCCGGCGTGGACGGCCCGGCCGTGCGCCGGGTGCGCTCCGACCCGCTCGGGCTGGTGCGGGAACTGAAGCGGCAGCCCGACGGCGGCGATCTCCGGCTGTGCGGCGGTGGCATCCTGGCCGCTCAACTGCTCCCCGAAATCGACGAGTTGGCGCTGAAGCGGTGCCCGGTGGTGGCGGGCGGCGGCCTCCCGCGTTCGTCGGGCCGCTGCGCCCGCGCCCGTTCGCCCCGGTGGAGAACCCCACCTTCCGCCACGGCGGCACCGTCACCACCTACCGCCCCGCCGGGTAACGTGGCTCCACCGGGCCCGACCGGGTGCCGGGCCGCACGAGGGGGATCAACGCACGATGAACACCGCTGATGTGACGACCCGTTGGGTGCGCCCCGCGGAGGGCGGTCCCGAACTCTTCCTGGCCGCGCCCGCGGACGGCGCGCCGGTGGCCACCGTGGTGGTCGGCCAGGAACTCTTCGGGGTCACGTCCTGGGTGCGCGGGGTGTGCGAGCGGCTGGCCGCCGCCGGGTACGCCGCCGTCGCCCCGGACTTCTACGGCCGGGAGGCCGAGCGGGTCGAGCTGCCCTACGACGACACCGGCCGGGTGGAGGGCTTCAGGCTGCTGGGCACCCTGACCGCGGAGCAGGTCACCGCCGACACCGCGGCGGCCCTGGCCCTCGGCGCCTCGCTGGGCGGCGGCCCCGGCCGGGCCTTCGTCGGCTTCTCGGTCGGCGGCCACCTCGGCCTGCTGGCCGGCACCCGCCTCCCGCTGGACGT
This sequence comes from Kitasatospora sp. NPDC004272, assembly GCF_053603035.1. Taxonomy (NCBI): domain Bacteria; kingdom Bacillati; phylum Actinomycetota; class Actinomycetes; order Kitasatosporales; family Streptomycetaceae; genus Kitasatospora; species Kitasatospora sp. NPDC004272. The sequence goes on from NZ_JBSGET010000006.1 coordinate 14,362, forward strand.
GGTCGCCGCCTGCTACCCCGCCTGGACCCTGGAGGGCGGCACCCCGCTCGCCGACGACCACCCGCCGCTCACCGAGCGGGGCGCGGCCGCGCTCGCCGCCCACGGCACCACCGTCCTCGGCCTGGTCGGCGCCGAGGACCACATCGTCCCGCCCGAGCAGTGGGACCGGATCACCGAGCGGCTCACCACCGCGGGCGTCGGCCACGACCTGGTCACCTACGCGGGCGTCCCGCACGGCTTCCTCTGCGCGGACCGCCCCGCCACCCACCGCCCGGCCGAGACCGCGGACGCCTTCGCCCGCATCCTCGCCGCCCTGGCCGGCCTGTCGGCCGTCCCGACCGTCTGACGCACCCCGCCCTGCGCCGCCCTGCCCCACCCTGCCCCGTCCGGCCACCCGCCGGGCGGGGCCGTTGCTTTCCCGAACAGTGCGGCCGGCCGCACTGCCGGCCGCACTGCCAGCCCCGCCGCCGGCCGCACCGCCGACCCCGCCGCCGGCTGCGCCGAACGGACGACCCCGCGTCACCGGCCGCGCCACCCCCGCGTTGAACCGGCGTCAGCCACACCCCCCGACCCCCGAGGACCTCACCCCGTGCGCACCGCCCTCACCACCCTCGCCCTCGCCGCCGCCCTGCTCGCCCCCGCCGGGGCGGCAGCCGCCGCGGAGGAGGCCCCGGCGCCCGTCCCCAACCAGGGCTACAGCATCCCCGTCGGCGCGATCACCGACCTGGGCGCGCTCCCGGTGCTGGGCGGCCTGGGCAACGACTTCGCCCACCTGCTCGGCCAGTAGGACGCCCCCGGCGCGGGGGGCGCCGGGCGGGGGCGCAGGGGGTGCGCGGGGGGCGGACAGGGGGGTGGCGGGGTTGTTTCCGCTCCGAAAGTTTTGCCCGGGGCCGGGGGCGGCGACAAGGGGCTACGGGGGTTCGTCGCGGGGTCGTCACCGGGCCGCAACATGTCGCAATACTCCGCAACACCCGCTCCCAACTGGGGATATGACGATTGACAGCGGGCGTTCGGGCCGAGCACGATGAGCGCCGAGCCCACTCGCAGCGAGCCGGAAGGAGGGCCGATGCGTACCGTCGTTGTCGTCTGTTGTCCGTCGTGCCCGGCCCCGGTGGGTCTGCGTCCGCGCGGCTGTTGTCGGCGCTGCTGCGCGTAGTCAGCGCGCCCTTCCTCCTCTCCCTTCTCCGTCCGCCACGGCGGTGCGCCCTGTGGGCTGCCCGGTCGCCGTGCGGTGTCCGGCTGTCGTGGCGGCGCCCGTGCCGCCGTCGCCGTTCCCCTCTCCCCGAAGGAGTTCCACCATGTCCGTTTCCACGTCCACTCCCGCTCCCACCGCGCTGCGGCTGACCCCGGCGGCGGGCCGGATCGGCGCGGTCGTCCACGACGTCAAGCTGGGCGGCGACCTGCCGGCCGAGACGGTGGCGGCGCTGGAGGCCGCGCTGTACGAGCACAAGGTGCTGTTCTTCCGCGGTCAGGCGCACCTGGACGACGCCGAACACGAGGCGTTCGCACGGCTGTTGGGGCAGCCGGTCTTCCACCCGACGGTGCCCAGCGCGGACGGCCGGTACATCTTCGAGCTGGACGCCACCAAGGGCGTCCGGGCGAACAACTGGCACACCGACGTGACGTTCGTGCCCTCGTACCCGAAGGCGTCGATCCTGCGGGCGCTGGAGCTGCCGCCGGCGGGCGGCAGCACGGTGTGGGCGAACACCGCGGCCGCGTACCAGGACCTGCCGGCGCCGCTGAAGGCGCTCGCGGAGAGCCTGCGGGCGGTGCACACCAACGACTACGACTACGCGGCGAACCTGGCGCTGGCGCCGGAGCTGGCGGACAACGCCGAGGTGGCGAAGCTGTTCCGGCAGGTGTTCGTCTCCACGGCGTTCAAGACCGAGCACCCGCTGGTGCGGGTGCACCCGGTGACGGGTGAGAAGCACCTGCTGCTGGGCTCGTTCGCGCAGAAGATCGTCGGGGTGTCGGGCAAGGACAGCCGGGCCCTGATCGAGCTGTTCCAGCGGTACGTGGAGCGGCTGGAGAACAGCGTGCGCTGGGACTGGCAGGTCGGCGACGTGGCGATCTGGGACAACCGGGCCACCCAGCACTACGCGGTGAACGACTACGGCGACGAGCCGCGCCTGGTGCGCCGGATCACCCTGGACGGCGACCTGCCGGTGGGCGTGGACGGGCGGCCGAGCCGGCTGCTGGAGCCGGCCGACCCGCCGCGGGTGGCGGGCCTGGTCCCGGCCGCCGAGCTGGAGGCCGAGGCGCTGGCCGGCCCGGTCTCCTGACCGGTCGATCGACGACGCAACCACCCGGCACAGCAGAGGAGTCGAATCCGTGACCAGCACCGTCCGCGGCATCCCGGCCGGCCCCGCGCCGCACTCCGCGACGCGTCCGGTGGCGCGCCCCGCGGCGCACGCCGCGCCGCGCCCCGCGTCCCGGCCCGGGGACGACCGGCGGGAGGCGAACGCGGCCACCGTGCTGCGGGCGGTGCTGGACCACGGGCCGGTGGCGCGCAGTGCGGTGGCCCGGCTGACGGGGCTGAGCGCGGCGGCGGTCTCCCGTCAGGTGGTGGATCTGCTGCGGCTCGAACTGCTGGCGGAGCGGCCGGAGTTGGCGGTTGCCACGCCGGGGGTGCGGGGCCGTCCGCAGCTGCCGCTGGAGGTGGACGCGGAGCGCCTCGCGGTGGCGGGGCTGCACGTGGGCCTGCCGTACAGCACCTTCGCGCTGCTGGACCTGCGCGGCCGGGTGCTGTTCCGGCAGGAGCTGCCCAACGGCGGGCGGCGCGGGTCGGCGGTGCTGAAAGCGCTGCTGGCGCGGCTGCCGCGGCTGCTGGCGGCGGCGGCGGCCGCGCCGGCCACGGCCGGGCGGCGGGTGCTGGGGCTGGGTGCGGTGACCGGCGGGGCGGTGGATCCCGAGCGCGGGGTGACCGTCCGGCACGAGCCGCTGGGCTGGCACGAGGTGCCGTTGCGGGCGCTGCTGGAGCGGGCGACGGGGCTGCCGGTGCGGGTGGACAACCACGCCCGGGCGCTGGCGGCGGCGGAGGTGCTGTTCGGTGATCCGGCGGCCCGGCGGTCGATGGTGCAGTTGTTCGTGGGCCACGTGGTGGACGCGTCCATCTCGGTGGCCGGGACGGTGCACCAGGGGCCGCCGTCGGTGACCGGTGACGGCGGGCACCTGCCGGTGCCGGGCAGCACGGCGCGATGTCACTGCGGCCGCAACGGCTGCCTGTCGGTGGCGGCCTCGGACGACACGCTGTTCGAGGCGGCCGTGGCGCAGGGGGTGATCGCCCGGCCGGACCGGGGGCTGCTGCTGGCGGCCGTCCGGTCCGGCGACGCCCGGGCCGACGCGCTGGTGCGCGAGCGGGCCCGGGTGGTGGGCGGGGCGCTGGCCCTGCTCGCCGACGTGGTCAATCCGGACCTGCTGGTGCTGACCGAGACCTTCGCGGTGGCCGACCCGGTCTACCTGGACGCGGTGCGCGAGGAGTTCGCGCTCCGCTCGCACCTGCACCGGGACGCCGACCTGCTGGTGGCGCAGCGCTTCGGCGCGGACGCGCTGGCGGTGGCGGCCTGTGCGCCGGTGCTGGGCGAGCTGTACGCCCGTCCGCTGCTGAACCTGTGAACCCCGGGCCTCCCTGCCCCTGCGCATTCTTCCCAACCATCCGAACTCGCTTCTCCTGAAGGACTGTTGACCATGAACGCGTTCTCCGCCGGCTCCGGTGGCCCGCTCCCCCTCTCCGCGATCTCGCGCCGGGCGCTGCTGCGCGGTGCCCTGGCGGGTACCGGTCTGCTGGCGCTGTCGGCCTGCCGTTCGGCGGCTGACTCCGCGGCGGGGACGGACGCGGCGGCGTCGGGCGACGCGGCCTCGCCGCGCCGGGGCGGGGTGCTGACGGTGGGCGTCGGGGTGGACTTCACGCCGGCCCTGCTGTTCGCGCAGAGCGCCAACTCGCTGCTGCAGCGGCTGGTGTTCAACACGCTGACCCGCTACGACGAGCAGTTGCGCCCGCAGCCGGAGTTGGCGAAGAGCTGGGAGGTGGCGGCGGACGGGCTGGGCGTGACGCTGAAGCTGCGGGACGACGTGACGTTCCACAGCGGGCGGAAGTTCACCGCCGACGACGTGGTGTTCGCGATCAAGAACCTGCAGAACCCGGTGCGTTCGGCGCAGTTGAGGTCGACGGCGCTGACCGTGACGGACTTCCGGAAGAACGGCGACTTCGAGCTGACGCTGGTGCTGGCGCACCCGGTGTCCAACCTGTTCGACCTCTTCGAGTTCATGATCATCCCGGATTCGGCGACCGTCGAGGACGCGGTGGCGGGCACCAAGCTGATCGGCACCGGCCCGTTCACCTTCACCGAGCGCAAGCCGGGCTCCTCGCTGAGCTTCGCCCGCAACGACGCGTACTGGAACCCGGGCCGCCCGTACCTGGACGGGGTGGAGATCAAGGTGATCCCGCAGGCGGAGACGCTGCTGTCCTCGGTGAAGACCGGGCAGACCCAGCTGACGTACGCGGTGCGCGGCAAGGACGTGGCGACGCTGAAGGACGACGAGCGGTTCCGGATCACCCAGTACGACACCGGCGCGGGCGCGTTCTACATCGGCGCGAACCTGTCCTTCCCGGAGGTGCGGGACAAGCGGGTGCGGCAGGCGATCGCCTGGGCGATCGACCGGGACCGGCTGGTGCAGCAGGCGCTGGGCGGGTACGCCACGGTGTCCTCGGTGCCGTGGCCGAAGTCCTCGCCGGCCTACCGGGAGGAGGACGCGAAGCGCTACCACCACGACCCCGAGAAGGCGAAAGCGCTGCTGGCGGAGGCGGGGGTGACCTCGCTGTCGCTGCCGCTGGCGCACCAGTCGGACGCCGGGTCGACGGCGGTCGCGCAGATCCTGCAGTACGACCTGAAGCAGGTCGGCATCGAGGTGCAGCTGCAGCCGGTGGACTCGCCGACCATGCAGAAGCAGCTGATATCCCAGTCCATGCCGGCGCTGTGGACGCTCAGCCACAGCTTCTCGCAGGCGCACCCGGCGACGCTGGCGGTCAGCGCGTACCCGTTCAACGAGGCGAAGAACACCTCGAAGTTCTCCTCCCCGGCGTACACCGACGCGGTGCAGAAGGCGTGGAACCGCTCGGACCCGGACAGCGCGGAGGCGAAGGCGCTGTACCAGCAGGTGACGGACATCCTGCTGGACGAGCAGTTCATCGTGGACCTGGCGATCGCCGGGCTGGTGGAGGTCGCGGGCGCGCAGGTGCGCGGGGTGACGCTCAACAAGTACTCGTACCTGAACCTCGACGACGCGTACCTGGCGGGCTGAGCCGTGCGGACCTTCCTGTTCAAACGGCTGCCGAGCGCGCTGGCGGTGCTGGTGGCCGCCTCGTTCACGGTGTTCCTGATGCTGCGGCTGATCCCGGGCGACCCGGCGACCACGCTGGCCGGGCCGGACGCCTCGCCGGCCACCGTCGCGGCGATCCGGGCCCGGCTGGGGCTGGACGCGCCGCTGGCCGAGCAGTACCTGCACTGGCTGGGGCAGGTGCTCAGCGGTGACCTGGGGCCGAGCTACGCGATCGGCGGGCAGGTGTCCGAGCTGATCGGGGACGGCCTGGCCGCGACCTTCCAGCTCACCGTCGCCGCCCTGCTGCTGGTGGTGCTGCTGGCGGTGCCGACGGCGCTGTACGCGGTGTCGGCGCGGCGGCGGGGCCTGGCGGGGGTGCTGCGGGCGCTGACCACGGGGGCGCTGGCGGTGCCGCCGTTCGTCACCGGGGTGGTGCTGGTGCTGGTGTTCGCGGTGGGCCTGGGCCTGCTGCCGGCCGGCGGGCACGCCTCGCTGTTCGACGCGCCGGACCTGGCGGTGCAGTACCTGGCGCTGCCCGCGCTGTGCCTGGCGCTGCCGAGCGCGGCGATCCTGGCCCGCTACCTGCAGGACGGGCTGGAGCGGGCGCTCGGCGAGGACTACGTGCGCACCGCGACGGCGCTGGGGGTGTCGCGGCGCCGGATCCTGTGGCGGCACGCGCTGCCGAACGCGCTGCCGCCCGCCGTGACCGTGCTGGGCCTGCAGATCGGGCAGCTGATCGCGGGCGCGGTGGTGGTGGAGCGGATCTTCGCCTGGCCGGGCCTCGGCCAGCTGATCGAGCAGGGCGTGTCGCGCCGCGACTACCCGGTGGTGCAGGACCTGCTGCTGCTGGTGGTGGTCGGCTACGTGGCCGTGCAACTGCTCACCGACCTGCTGTACTCCTGGCTCGACCCGCGCGTGCGGTGGGAGTGACGACACGATGACCACGATCTCCTCTCCTCTTCTCCTCAAGGCGGCCCGCCCGCGCAACCGCTACGTCGCCGGGCTGCTGACCTGGCGGGGCGTCAGCGGGCTGGTGCTGGTCGGCACGGTGGCGCTGGCCGGGCTGCTGGCGCCGTGGCTGACCGACGCCGACCCGAACGCGCAGGGCCCGCAGGCGCTGGCCGGTCCGAGCGGGGCGCACCCGCTGGGCACCGACGACATCGGGCGGGACCTGCTCAGCCGGATCCTGCACGGGATCCTCACCGACCTGTCGATCATCCTGACGGCCGTGCCGGCGGGCGCGCTGGCCGGTGCGGCGCTGGCCCTGCTGGCGGGCACCTCGCGGGCCGCCGACCTGGTGGTGCAGCGACTGTTCGACCTGGTGCTGTCCTTCCCCGGGCTGATCCTCGGCCTGGCGGTGACGGCGATCCTCGGGCCGGGCCGCTGGCCGGTGGTGATCATCATCGCGCTGGCCGAAGTCCCGTACTTCGGGCGGCAGTTGCGGGCGGGCGTGCTGGTGCAGCAGGAACGCGAGTACGCGCTGGCCGCCCGGGTGGGCGGCGCGGGCCGGGCCCGGGTGCTGCTGCGGCACGTGCTGCCGAACGCGGTGGACCCGCTGATCGTGCAGGGCGCGGTGGCGCTGTCGGTGGGCGTCTTCATCGAGGGCGCGCTCAGCTTCCTGGGCCTGGGCGTCCGCCCGCCGGAGCCCACCCTGGGCAGCCTGATCAGCGGCTCGGTCGCCTACCTGGACACCAGTCCGGTGCTGGCCGCCGCCCCGCTGGCCGTCACCACCGCGCTCGTCCTCGGCTTCACCCTGCTGGCCGAGGCACTGAACCGGGGAGCGCGCGGATGAGCGCGGGAACCCGACCCCAGCAGAGTCCCGAGCCGGAGGGCCGCCCGATGACCGAACTGATCGACCGTCCCCCGCTGGTGGACCGACTCCCCTCCCCCACCGCCGAGGTGCTGCGGGTGCGCGACCTGCACGTGGCCTTCGGCGAGCGGGTCGCGGTGCGCGGGGTGGAGTTCGCGCTGGGGGCCGGGGAGAGCCTGGGGATCGTCGGCGAGTCCGGGTCGGGCAAGTCGACGACGGCGCTGGCGCTGCTGCGGATGCTGCCCGCCGGGGGCCGGATCACCGGCGGCTCGGTGGAACTGGGCGGGCAGGACCTGGCCGGGCTGCCGGAGGAGGCGCTGCGGGCGGTGCGCGGCAGGCGGATCGCGATGGTCTTCCAGGACCCGATGTCCTCGCTGAACCCGGTGCTCTCGGTGGGCCGCCAGCTGGACGAGGCGCTGCGGGCGCACGGCGAGCGCCGGACGAAGGCCGAACGCTCTCTGCGGGCGGCGGAGTTGCTGGAACTGGTGGGCGTGCCGAAGGCCGCCACCCGGCTGGACGACTTCCCGCACCGGTTCTCCGGCGGCCAGCGCCAGCGGATCATGATCGCGCTGGCGCTGGCGCACGACGCCGAGGTGCTGGTCGCGGACGAGCCGACCACCGCGCTGGACCCGACCGTGCAGCGGCAGATCCTCCGGCTGCTGGCCCGGATCAACCGGGAGCGCGGCACCGCGCTGGTGGTGATCAGCCACGACCTGGGCGTGATCGCCGAGACCTGCTCCCGGCTGCTGGTGATGCGCGACGGCGAGGTGGTCGAACAGGGCCGCACCGAACGGCTGTTGACCGATCCCCGGCACGCCTACACCAAGTCCCTGCTGGCGGCGGTGCCCCGGCTGGACGCCCCGTCCCGGGCGGCCGCGAACAGCACCCCGGGGGCCGAACCGCTGCTGGTGGTGCGCGGGTTGGCGAAGGGCTACGGGCCGCGCCGGCGGCGGACGGTCGCGCTGGAGGACGTCGACCTGGAGTTGCACCCGGGCGAGACGCTGGGCCTGGTCGGCGAGTCGGGTTCGGGCAAGTCGACGCTGGCCCGGGCCCTGGTGGGCGGACACGCGCCCGACGCGGGCAGCGTCAGCTTCGCCGGCCGGCCGCTGGACGGCCGCCGGGCCCGGCGGGAGGTCCAGATGGTCTTCCAGGACCCGTACGCCTCGCTGAACCCCCGGCTGACGGTGGGCCGGATCATCGCCGAGCCGCTGATCGCGCACCGGATCGGCGACCGGGCGCAGCGGCAGGCCCGGGTGGCCGAACTGCTGGAGCAGGTGGGCCTGGAGGCGTCGGCGGCGGCCCGTTCGCCGCGCGAGTTCTCCGGCGGCCAGCGGCAGCGGATCGGCATTGCCCGGGCGCTGGCGCCGGAGCCGAGCGTGCTGGTCTGCGACGAGCCGGTGTCGGCGCTGGACGTGTCGATCCAGGCCCAGGTGATCGACCTGCTGGCCCGGCTGCAGCGGGAGTTGGGCCTGGCGGTGCTGTTCATCGCGCACGACCTGGCGGTGGTGCGGCAGGTCAGCCACCGGATCGCGGTGCTGCACCGGGGCCGGATCGTGGAGAGCGGCCCGGCCGACCGGGTCATCACCACCCCCGAACACCCTTACACGGCCGAGCTGTTGGCGGCCGTCCCGTCCCTTCCCACCCCTACCGCCGGGAGCCTGCTGTGACCGAACGGACCGAGCCGACCGAGCCGACCGAGGGCGCCGGCCGGCGCCGCGATCCGTACCAGGGCTTCCCCGGGCGGGTGGGGCGGACGTTCGGCGAGTCGGTGCCGTCCTGGCCGCGCCGGGTGCGGCCGCGCGCGGGGGCGCCGAACGTGGTGGTGGTGCTGGTGGACGACCTGGGCTACAGCGACATCGGGCCGTTCGGCTCGGAGGTGCCGACGCCGGTGCTGGACTCCCTGGCCGAGCGGGGCGTGAAGCTCGCCAACTACCACACCATGCCGCTGTGTTCACCGGCCCGGGCGGCGCTGCTGACCGGTCTGAACCCGCACCGGGTGGGGTACTCGTTCGTGGCCAACGCGGACCCGGGCTTCCCCGGCTACGGGATGGAGATCGCGGACGACATCCCGACCCTGGCGCAGACCCTGCACGACGCCGGGTACGCGACGTACGCGGTCGGCAAGTGGCACCTGACCCGGGACTCGGCCTCCTCGGCGGCCGACAGCCGGGCCAACTGGCCGCTGCAGAAGGGCTTCGACCAGTACTACGGGGTGCTGGAGGGGCTGACCAGCCTGTTCCACCCGCACCAACTGGTGTGCGACAACTCGCCGTTGGACATCGACGAGTTCCCGGACGGCTACTACTACACCGACGACATCACCGACCGGGCGATCGGCATGGTGAAGTCGCTGCGGGCGCACGACGCGGACAAGCCGTTCTTCCTCTACCTGGCGCACAACGCGGTGCACGGCCCGCTGCAGGCCAAGCCGGAGGACCTGGAGCGGCACCGGGGCCGCTACGACGGCGGCTGGGACGAGCTGCGCGAGCGGCGCTTCGCCCGGCAGTTGGCGGCCGGGCACTTCCCGCCCGGCACCGAACTGCCGGAGCGCAACGGCGAGGCCGGGTACGAGGTCGGGGCGTGGGACGAACTCGACGAGGTGCAGCGCGCGTTGTACGCCCGCTACATGGAGGTGTACGCCGCGATGGTCGACAACGTCGACCGGAACCTGGGCCGGCTGACCGCCGTCCTGGAGCAGCTCGGCGAACTCGACAACACCATCGTGGTGTTCACCTCCGACAACGGCGGCACCGGCGAGGGCGGCGCGGAGGGCACCCGCAGCTACTTCAGCCGCTTCGTCCACCACCCGAACCTGCCCGCCGACTGGAACCCGGACGTGCAGCGGGAGATCGACCTGATCGGCGGCCCGCAGTCGCTGGTGCACTACCCGCGCGGCTGGGGCATGGCCTCCAACACGCCGTTCCGGCTGTACAAGGGCCAGACCCACGCGGGCGGCGTGCGGGTGCCGTTCGTGCTGTCCTGGCCGGCCGGGCTGCCGCGCGCGGCGGGCGACGACGGGGTGCGCGGGCAGTACCAGTACGTCACCGACCTGCTGCCGACGCTGCTCGAACTCGCGGGCGTGCAAAGGCCGCTGGAGCGCGGCGGCCGTCCGGTGCAGGAGCTGGACGGGGTGTCGTTCGCGTCCGTGCTGCGGGCCGCCGACGCGCCCTCCACCCACCGCGAGCAGTACTGCGAGATGACCGGCAACCGCTCGTACTACCGGGACGGCTGGAAGCTGGTCACCCTGCACCGGCCGGGCGCGCCCTACGACGACGGCGAGTGGGCGCTCTACGACCTGCGCACCGACCCGACCGAGATCCACGACCGGGCGGCGCAGCACCCGGAGCTGGTCGAGGAGTTGGCGCGGGCGTGGGAGGACGCGGCCTGGCGGAACGGGGTCTTCCCGCTGGCCGACGCCTCCGGCGGCTTCGTGCTGCGCAACCCGGAGGAGGAGGCGCTGCGCCGCCCGGTCACCCTGCTGGCCGGGACGCCGGAGCTGGAGCGCTACCGCTCCTCCCGGCTGGTGGCGTTCCGCTCGTTCACGGCCGAGGTCGCGCTCGACCACCACGGCGCCGCCGACCAGGGCGTACTGGTCTCGCACGGCGACCAGGGCGGCGGCTACAGCCTGTACGTGGAGGGCGGGCGGCTGCGGCTGGCGTACAACCAGTACGGCGAGCTGTTCGAGGCCGACGCGGGCGAACTGCCGCCCGGGGCGCACCTGGTGGCGCTGGAGGCGACGGCGGTGGCCGAGCTGAAGTGGACGTTCGAGGTGCGGGTGGACGGGGTGGTGACGGGTGCGCTCGGCCCGGTGCACCAGCTGATCGGGATGGCCCCGTTCCAGGGCATCAGCGTCGGCGTGGACCGCAAGTCGCCGGTGTCCTGGCCGGTGTGGGAGCGCCACCGCTCGTTCCGCTACACCGGGGCGCTGCGCTCGGTGACCTACCTGCCGGGCCCGGCGGCGCCGTACGACCCGGAGACGGTGGTGCGGGCGCTGCGGGAGGCGGCGGCGGCCTTCGAGTAGCCGGGACGGGTACGAGGCCGGGAGGTCGGCGACCGCAAGGTTGTTGACCTCCCGGTCAAATATGGCGTACCGTCAGACGCATGGGAAGGCCGAAGCAGTTCGACGAGGAGGCCGCCGTCGCGCAGGCGATGGAGGTGTTCTGGACCAAGGGCTACGCCGGGTCCTCGCCCGCCGAGCTCGCGGAGGCCGCCGGGATCGGCAAGGGCAGCCTCTACCACGCCTTCGGCTCCAAGCGGGAGCTGTTCGGGCGGGCGCTGAACCGGTACGACCGGGCCGGCGCCGAGTTCACCGAGGAGTTCCTCGCCGGGCCCGGCACCGCGAAGGAGTGCATCCGCGCCTACCTGCGGACGCTGGTCGACGCGGACCTCGACGCCCCGGTGCGGCGCGGCTGCCTGGCCGTCAACACCGCGCTGGAGCTCGGCGGGCGCGACCCGGAGGCCACCGCCGCGGTGCGCCGCTCGATGGAGCGCAGCGCCGATCTGCTGGCCGCCCGGATCGAGCGCGGCAAGCTGGCCGGGGACGTGCCCGCCTCGGTGGACGCGGCCGCGCAGGCCCACTTCCTGATGGTGACGGTCGCCGGCCTGCGGGTCGCGGCCCGGACCTTCGACCGGGAGACCCTGCACGCCGCGATCGACACGGCCGTCGCCCCGCTCTGACCCGCCCTCCGCCCCCTCCCCCGGGAGGGGTCTCGCACGCCCGAATATTTGACCTTCAGTTCAAGAAAATTCCCCCCGCGCACCCCGCGCACCCCGCGCGCTCCACGGCCCCAGGAAAGAGGACCACCATGAAGCTCGGACTCGACGGACGCACCGCCCTGGTCACCGGCGCCGGACGGGGCATCGGCCTGGCCGTCGCCCGCGCCCTCGCCGCCGAGGGCGTCCAGGTGGTCGGGGCCACCCGCACCGCCACCTCCGAACTGACCGAGGTCGCGGCCGCCGTGGCCGTCGCCGACCTGGGCACCCCGCAGGGCGCCGCGGACGCCGTCCGGCAGGCCCTCGACGCGGTCGGCGGCATCGACCTGCTGGTCAACAACGTCGGCGGGGGCGACGCCGACCGGCTGGTGCTGGGCAGCGTGCTGGACGTCCCCGACGAGCAGTGGGCGGCGATGCTGGAGCTCAACCTGTTCAGCGCGGTGCGCACCACCCGGGCCGCGCTGCCGAGCCTGCTGGAGCGCGGCGGGGCGATCGTCAACGTCTCCTCCATCAACGGCCGCACCCCGGCCGGCTCCCCGGTCGGCTACGCCGAGGCCAAGGCCGCGCTCACCCAGTACGGCAAGCGCCTCAGCGAGGAGCTCGCCCCGCGCGGCGTCCGCGTCAACACCGTCTCCCCCGGCCCCACCGCCACCGACCTGTGGACCCACCCCGCGGGCTACGGCGGCCGGGTCGCCGCCTCCCTCGGCATCCCGCACGAGGCCCTGCTGGCCAACCTCCCCGCCCAGGCCGGGAGCGCCTCCGGCCGCCTCACCACCCCCGAGGAGGTCGCCGACCTGGTGGTCTTCCTGCTCTCCGACCGGGCCGCCAACATCCACGGCGCCGACCACGTCATCGACGGCGGCACCCTCAAGACCGCCTGACCACCTGACCACCTGACCGCCTCCGGCCGGCGCGGCAACGGGCCGACGGCTGCCCGCAGTTCGCCGCACGGGACGCACGACGGGGCGCCGGGAGCGGCCGGCACGGCGCGGACGTCAGGGCGCGGCCGGCACGGCGCGGACGTCAGGGGGCGGGGGCGTCCAGCGGCTTGGTCCAGCGGCGCCACTGGTCCTCGCGGCCGTAGCCGGCGGCCTGCCAGGCGGACCGGCCGAGCTCGTTGTGCTCCAGCACCATCGCGTCGGCCCGGCGGCCGCCGGCCTCGGTGAAGCGGGCGTGGGCGGCGTCGAGCAGGGCGGTGCCGATGCCGCGGCGGCGGGCGGCGGGGTGGACCGCGAGGCGGTAGAGGTGGCAGCGCCAGCCGTCCCAGCCGGCGATGACGGTGCCGAGGAGGGCGCCCTCCTGCTCGGCCAGGATCAGCGCCGCCCCGTCCCGCTCCAGCAGGCGGGCCACGCCCGCCCGGTCGTCGCTGATGCTGGTGCCTTCGGCGGCCTCGGCCCAGAAGGCCAGCACCGCGTCGATGTCCTCGGGGCGCGCGGCCCGCAGTTCGTACTCGCTCATGCCACCGTTCCTATCATCCCAGCTCAGCGCCCTGCCAACGGGTTTACGCCCGCGCTCCGACCCTGACGCGTCCACCCCGGCGGTCCGGCCGGCCGTCCCCGGCCGCCCCCGACGACCCTCCCGACGACCCTCCCGGCGGGCCCTCTTGACGGCCCGGGCCCGGCCCGACAGGGTGTGGCGCACTCCCTCGCACCGCTCCCGTCCTCCTCCCCATCCTGGAGATGGCATGCGTGCACCCCTGCTCCGCCGACACCGGCCCCGCTCCCGCCGCGCGGGCGACGGCCTGCCGGCGGCCGCCGCGATCGGCGCGGTCGCCCTGGCCGCGACGGCCACCCTCGGCCTCGGCGGCCCGGCGTCGTCCACCGAGCCGCCGCGGATCGAGGTGCTCGGCAACGGCACCTTCACCGCGCCCCTGGAGTACACCGGCACCCCGACGGGCTGGCTCTGCCAGCAGAACGTGCTGCGGTCCTACAACCAGTACCGGGGGTACTGGCTGGAGGGCAGCCCGGCCGCCGACGAACTCGCCTGGTGCACCCAGCGGGTGGCCGTGCTGCCGAACTCGACGTACACGCTGAGCGCGGACGTCCGCGGCCCGTACGTCTTCCTCGGCACCGAGGGCGGCGGGCCCGGCGAGACCGTGCAGAGCTGGTCGAACGATCCGGACTGGAACCTGCTCACCGTCACCGTGACCACCGGGCCCGACGCCTCCTCGCTGCTGGTGCGCCTGCACGGCTGGTACGGGCAGGCGCCCTACCAGGTCAAGCGGGTCAGCATGGTCGGGCCGGGCGTCCTGCCGACCTGGTGCGCCCCCAGGTCCCCGGGCAGTTCGCCGTCGACCCCGCCGCCCAGCGCCCCGCCGTCCACCCGCACCAACACGGCCAGCCCCGGCAGCACCGCCAACGACACCGTCGGGCCGTACCCGGAGACGCCGAACCCGACCTTCAACACCGTCGACCCGTGCCCCGACCAGTACTGACCGCCTGACCTGACCGTTCGTCACCTTCCGGCCCGCACACCCGCGGGAGCGGGCCGGAAGCGGCCTTTGCCGGCCCTTGACTCGCGCCCGCGGCATCCCGCATGGTGAGCTCACTCCCTCGCACCGCTGCCCCGTTCACCTCCCCCACCCGGAGTTCCGGCATGCGTGCATCCCCATCCCGTCGCCAGCGCGAGCGGCTCCCGCTCGGCACCCTCGCCACGGCCGCCCTGCTGACCGCCACCGGCGGTTTCGTCCTGTTCGGACCGGGCAGCGCCCAGGCCGCCCAGGAGACCGTCCGGGACGGCTCGTTCGCCCAGCCGCTGCCCGACAACTGGACCTGCGGGGGCGACGTCCGGCGGCTCGACCAGGGCCAGGGCGTCGAGGGCCGCCCCGGCGGGTACGACTACGCCGGCTGCACCCAGCAGGTGGCGGTCAAGCCGTACACCAGCTACGACCTGACCGCGGACGTCTCCGGCGCGTACGCCTTCGTCGGCGTCACCGGCGGCGAGGCCGAGAGCACCTACCTGTGGGCGAACGGGCCGGAGCGGACCGGGCTGCACACCGTGGTCCGCACCGGCGGGACCACCCGCACGCTCACCGTGTACTTCCACGGCTGGTACGGGCAGGGCCCCTACCAGGTGCGGCGGGTCTCGCTGTACGACAGCGGCACCGGCCTGCCGGCCTGCCCGGACATGACCGGGACGACGCCCAGCTCGTCGCCGCCCAGCCCGCCGACCCCGACCCGGACCACGACCACGGACCCCCTGCCGACCTGGAGCCCCGGTTCCAGCCCCAGCGGCACCCCCGTCCCCACCCACGCGCCGCCCTCGATCACGCCGACCCTGCTGCTGCCGGCCGGGTCGTACTCGCCGCCCCCCGGCCCGACGTTCGGCACCACGCCCGCACCGTCCTCGTCCTACTCGCCCCCGCCGGGCCCGACGTTCGGCACCACGCCCGCACCGTCCTCGGCCTCCCCGACCTGGACCGGTCCGACCTGCCTGGTCCCGCCGACCGCCCCGCCGACCGCCCCGCCGTCGGCCTCGGTCAGCACGCCGGCGCCCCGGCCGACCGAGACCTGACGCCGTGTCAGCCGCGCAGCGTCCACACCGTGGTGGCCTTCTCGGCCGCGTCCTCCAGGTCGGCGGCGACCGGGACGGTGTACTCGGCGAGCGCGGTGAAGCGCCCGCGCGGCAGGTAGGCCCGCCCGGGGTCGCCGACCACCACGGTCGCGCCCCGGGCCGCGGCCCGCTCCAGGAACGGCAGGAAGCGGGCCGCCATCGCCCGCTCGTAGAACACGTCCCCCGCCAGCACCACCTCGTCCGGCGCGCCGTCGCCGTCCAGCACGTCGGCCAGCTCGCCGGTCACCGCGACGCCGTTCAGCTCCGCGTTCACCTCGATCGAGGCCACCGCGTACGCGTCGATCTCGACCGCCCGCACCGCGGCCGCCCCGCTCAGCGCCGCCGCGACGGCCACCAGGCCGGAGCCCGCCGCCAGGTCCAGCACCCGGCGGCCCGCCACCAGTTCGCGGTG
Source organism: Kitasatospora sp. NPDC004272 (assembly GCF_053603035.1). NCBI lineage: Bacteria > Bacillati > Actinomycetota > Actinomycetes > Kitasatosporales > Streptomycetaceae > Kitasatospora > Kitasatospora sp. NPDC004272. Next base: position 30,168 of record NZ_JBSGET010000006.1, read on the forward strand.
GTCCAGCACGTACCGGGCCACCGCCACCCCGCCCGCCCACGGGAACGCCCAGAACGGCGGCGGCAGCCCCTGCAGTCCGCGGGCCCGCTCGGTGGTCTCCCACAGCGCGATCGCGTCCCGCGCCGTCCGCAGCCGGACCTCCGGCACGAACGGCACCGGCTCCGGTGAGGTGTGGGCCCGGACGAACTCGGTGTCGGCGGACGCGCTCTGACGCACGGCGGCCGTGTTGTTCCCCATGCCGCCCAAGGGTAGGGGCAGCGGGCGGACGGCCCGTACCGCGGCGCGGCCCGCACCGGGTCACCACGTGATCACGGGCGACGTACCGTTTCGATACCGAAGCCGTTATGAGCTGCGGAAACGCTCGCCCCACCGCGGGCCGCGCGAGTACGATCCGGGCAGACGCCCCGGTCGTGGCACCCCACAGTGCCAGCCCGCGGGCGGCGGCTCCGCGCGGGCCCGCTCCTGCCCGACCACGGCGGGAGGGGCGAAACCGCGCTCCACGGCACCGCGCGCCGGGCAGTCGCGCGAAGCGGAAGGGCACCGATTTGACGGACCGGCTCACCGGAGGGGACTCCTCACTGCTGCGGCGGATCAACGCGGCGGTCACCCTGCGGTCGTTGCGCGACGGGCAGGCCGTCACGCTCACCCAGCTCGTCGGCGACACCGGCCTGTCCCGGCCGACCGTCGAGGGCGTGATCGAGGGACTGCTGGAGTCCGGGCTGGTCGCCGAGGTCGAGCACGGCCAGGAGGCCGGGCGCCAACGCGGCCGCCCGGCCCGCTGGTTCCGCTTCCGCGCCGAGGCCGGGCACGTGCTGGGCATCGAGATCGGCGTGCACGACCTGCGGGTGGTGCTCGCCGACCTGGCCGGCGAGATCCTGGCCAGCCACGCCAAGCCGGTGGACGAGTCGGTGGAGGCCGAGGAGCGCCTCACCCTGGTCCGCACCACCGTCGCCGAGGTGCTGCGCAAGGCCGGCGTCTCCCGCGACAGCCTGTGGGAGGTCGTCGTCGGCACCCCCGGCATCGTCGACCGGGACGGCACCGTCCGGCTCGGCACCGCGATGCCCGGCTGGACCGGCCTCGACCTCGGCGCCCGGCTGCGCCGCTCCTTCCGCTGCCCCGTGGTGATCGAGAACGACGCCAACCTGGCCGCCATCGCCGAGCACTGGAAGGGCGCGGCCGTCGGCAAGGGCGACGTGGTCTTCGTGATGGCCGGGCTCAGCCCCGGCGCCGGCTCGCTGATCGGCGGCCGCCTGCACCGCGGCCACGGCGGCGCCGCCGGGGAGATCGGCGCGCTCCACCTGCTCGGCCAACAGGCCACCCCAGAACGGCTGCTGTCCACCACCGGCAAGCCGCTCGACCCGCTGGACGAGGCCGCCGTGGCCCGGGTGCTGCGGCTCGCCCGGGAGGGCGACCAGGTCGCCCAGATCGCCATGGACCGCTTCCTGAGCCGGCTCGTCCACGACGTCACCGCGCTCGTCCTCGCCCTCGACCCCGAACTCGTCGTGGTCGGCGGCTGGGCGGCCGGCCTGGACGGCGTCCTGGAACCGCTGCGCGAACAGCTCGCCCGCTACACGCTGCGCTCCCCCGAGGTGGCGCTCGCCGCGCTCGGCTCCGAGGTGGTCGCGATGGGCGCGCTGCGGATCGCCCTCGACCACGTCGAGGAGCAGCTGTTCGCCGTCGACCCGCCCGCCAACCGGTAGGCCCAGCGGGGGCGTCGGGCGTCGGGCGTCGGGCGTCGGAGCGTCGGTCCGTTACGGCAGGCAGAGCAGGTCGTACTCGCCCCCGAGCCGCCCCCGGGCGTGCGCCGCCATCCGGCGCGCGTACCGGGGGTCGTGCTTGAGCCAGTCGTAGCCCGGGCGGTCGCCGGACGGCAGGACGCCCGCCGTCTCGGCGAGGTAGACGTCGAAGCCCGGGTGCATCAGCACCGCGTACGGCAGGTCGTCCACGTCGAGCGCGAACACCGGGTACTCGCCCAGCCCGTCCCGCTCGCCGCCCGGGCCGACCGAGAGGACCCGGCGCGAATCGGAGCCGCCGGGCAGCAGGAAGCACTCGCCGAACATCGCGGAGAACGGCTCGAAGCACGAACCCCAGCCCTCGCCGTACTCCTCGGTGGCGATCTCGCCCAGGGTGCGCGGCGCGAGCCCGCCACCGGCGTCGAACCAGCCGTGGCGCTCCAGCATCCCGCTGTCGTACGCCAGCCAGCTGCGCAGGCTGGGCGGCAGCGGGTGTCCGCTCGGGAAGGCTTCGAGTTCGGGGCGCGGGCGCAGCGGGCCGTCGACCCACGGGCCGGCGAACCGGTCGTGCGCCAGCACCGGACGGGACGGGTCCGCCCGGACGGCGGCGAGCGCCCGCTCGACCAGTGCGCTGCCGTGCGCCGCGGCGCCCCCGGGGCCGGTCGGGTCAGCCGGGTCAGCCGGGTCAGCCGGATTCGTCGGCTCCGAAGCGTCGATCAGGTCCATCGCGGTGCTGCCCCCGTCCACCGGCCGTCAGTGGGGAGAGCGTAACGCCGGTCACTGACAAGCGCCCTGACGCCCCGTCACACCGGGGCGGGGGCCCGGGGCGAGGGCCCGGGGCGGGTTCAGGAGACGGCGGCGGCCTTGACCTCGCCGGCGACCTTGACGGCCACGCCGGACTCGCCGAAGGTCAGCTTGCAGGTGTCGGCCCGGTAGGTGGAGACCGCGACCGCCGCCAGCCGGCCGGCCGCCGCGTACTGGGTGGTGACCACCAGCACCGGGGTGCCCGGGGGGCGCTCCAGCAGCGCGGCCTCGGCGGACTCCGCGACGCCCAGCTCCACCGAGCGGGACCGGCCGTCCACCCCGACCCGCTCCAGCTGGCGCAGCACGCCGCGGGCCCGGTCGTTGCCGTCCACCACCACGGCCAGGTGCGGCAGCGCGGCCGAGGGCACGTGCAGCGACTCGGCCGCCACCGTCACGCCCTGGACCACCCGCATCCGGCGCACCGTGTGCACCTGATCGCCCTCGGCCAGGCCCAGCGTGCGGGCCAGCGCGGCGGAGGCCGGACCGGTGGTGCAGTCCACCACCTTCCACTCCTGCCCGCCGTGGACGGCACTGCCCCGGCCGCCCTCCCGCCCGCTGACCGGGATGCCCACCCGCGGGGCCGCCACCAGCGTGCCGATCCCGCGGCGGCGGACCAGCCGCCCCTCCAGCTCCAGCTGGTCGAGCGCCTGCCGCAGCGTCGCCCGGGCGACGCCGAAGCGCGCCGAGAGCTCCCGCTCGTTGGGCAGCACCTGCCCGGTGGAGAACTCGGTGTCCATGGTGCGCAGCAGCACCGTGCGCAGGTGCCAGTACTTCGGCTCCGCCACCGCCGCGAGCGTTCCTTGCCCCACCGTGTCCTCCACCCTGAAGGGACGACAGTCCACCGCTCACCTCCGTTTCGGCAGGTGGAGGGGGCGGGCTTTATCCGTCCTTCTTTATTAAAGGTCTTTGCAGTAAGTGACAGTAGGGGGTGTCCCGGGAGATGGTCAAGACCAATGAGAAGGGTTCCTTGCGGATCGCCCGCCGACCCGGTATGGCGTCCCGATTCGCCCGCAATGCCCGGCTTTCCGGGCGAACCGGTACCCTCACTGCGTGCAAAGCATCACGACAGTCAACGTCAACGGGATCCGGGCCGCCGCCAAGAAGGGCTTCCTGGAGTGGATCGACGACACCAAGTCCGAGGTGGTCTGCCTCCAGGAGGTGCGCGCCGAGCCCGAGCAGTTCGCCGAGGTGCTGGCCCGCCTCGACGGCTGGCACGCCGTCTGGGCCCCCGCCGCCGCCAAGGGCCGGGCCGGGGTCGCCGTGCTCTCCCGCCGCACCCCCGACGCCACCCGGATCGGCTTCGGCTCCGCCGAGTTCGACCTCTCCGGCCGCTACGCCGAACTCGACCTGCCCGGCCTGACCGTCGCCTCGCTCTACCTCCCCTCCGGCGAGGTCGACACCGGACGGCAGGACGAGAAGGAACGCTTCATGGCCGAATTCCTCGTCCACCTGGGCGAGTTGCGCGCCCGCGCGGCCGCCGAAGGACGCGAGGTGCTGGTCTGCGGCGACTGGAACATCGCCCACCGCGAGGCCGACCTGCGCAACTGGAAGGCCAACCAGAAGAAGGCCGGCTTCCTCCCCGAGGAGCGCGCCTGGCTCTCCCGCGTCCTGGACGAGCACGGCTACGTCGACGTCCTGCGCCACCACCACCCCGACCAGGACGGCCCCTACTCCTGGTGGTCCTACCGCGGCCGCGCCTTCGACAACGACGCCGGGTGGCGGATCGACTACCACATGGCCACCCCCGGCCTCGCCGCCCGCTGCACCGACGCCCGGGTCGAACGCGCCGCGACGCACGCGGAGCGCTGGAGCGACCACGCGCCGGTCACGGCGGTGTACGACACCGCCGGGTAGCGGGCCGGGACGGGAGCGGGGACGGGTCAGCCCGCGCTGCTCCCGCCGTGGTCGTACCAGATGGCGGCCCGGTGGGGCAGTCCGCGGCGGACGTCCTCCGGTATCAACGCCTCCGGGTCCATTCGACGGTAGACGTCCGCTGCCTCCGCGCGCACCCGGGCGGCCTCCTCGGCACGGCCGCTCGCGTCCAGCCGGTCAGCGAGGACCAGGAGACTGGCCGCCAGGGCCGGCAGGTGGGCGTCGGGGTCGTCCGCGGCGAGCTGCCGCCGGACCGAGACGGACTCCTCCATCGCCGCGAGGTCCTCCGCGTCGCGGTCGGCCATGCCCGACAGCGTCGCGAGGAGGTTCAGGCTCGCTCTCAGTCCGGGCAGGTGGACGTCGGGATTCGCGTCAGCGAGCCGACGGCGGATGTCGACCCCCTCGGCGGCGGCCGCGAGGGCCGCCTCCTGCTCGCCCTGCCCGTGGAGCAGCGCGGCGAGGCCGATGAGCTCCGTGGCGAGGTCCGGCAGATGGGCGGCGGGATCGGCGGCGGCGAGCTGCCGCCGGACCGAGACGGCCTCCCCGAACGCCGACAGGGCCTCCGCGCCGCGGCCGAGGGCGGTCAGTGTCGCCGCGAGATTGCCCAGGCTCATGCTCAGCCCGGGCAGGTACGCGGCGGGACTCACCTCGGCGAGTCGACGGTAGATGTCGGTCGCCTCGGTGACGACGGCGAGAGCGGCCGCCTCCTCCCGCCGCTCGACCAGTGCCGCGGCGAGGTTGACGAGGCCGGCGGCGAGGTCCGGCAGGTGGGCGTCGGGATTCGCCGCGGCGAGCCGGCGCCGGATCGAGACGGCCTCCGTGCCGGCGCTCAGGGACTCGGCGTGGCGGTCCAGGTCGGCGAGCCGGGTGGAGAGGCTGTCGAGGCCGGTGGCGAGGTTCGGCAGGTGGGCGTCGGGGTTGGCTTCCGCCAGGCGGCGGTAGGTGTCGACCGCTTCCGACGCCACGGCCAGGGCTTCGGCGTGCCCGGCGCTCTGGCCCAGTTCCCCGGCGAGGTTGACCAGGCTCCCGGCGAGGCCCGGCAGGTGGGCGCCGGGGTTCGCGTCCGCCAGGCGGCGGTAGGTGTCGACCGCCTCCCGGCTGGCGGCGAGCGCCTCCTGGTGGCGGCCGACGGTGGCGTACCGGACGCCGAGGTTGCTCAGGGCGGCGGCGAAGGCGGGCTCCGCGCCGGGGCCGGCGGAGCCGCGTCGGATCGCGACGGCTTCCTCCGTGGCGGTCAGGGCCTCGTCGAAGCGGCCCTGCTCGGCGAGTTGGACGCCCAGGTTGCTGAGGCCGGTGGCGAGGGCGGGCAGGTGGGCGTCCGGGTCCGATGCGGCCAGGGCGCGCCGGATCGCCACGGTCTCGCCGGTGGCCGCGAGGGCGCCCGCCCGGTCGCCGGTGCCGAGGAGCCGGAGGCCGAGGTCGTTGAGGTGGTCGGCGAGGCGCGGCAGGTGGGCGGGATCGGTGTCGGCGAGCGCGCGGTACTCGGCAGCGAGGCGTTCGGTGAGCCGGAGCGCCCGGAAGGCCAGCCGTTCGCTCTGCTTCGGGAGGCGTGCGGCGAGCCGTTCCAGTTCGGCGAGCGGGGTCCCGGGCCGGTCGGTGATCTGCCGCAGGGCGTCCAGCAGCGGGCCGGGGTCCTCGGTCCGGACGGCGACGTCGACGGCCACCGGCCCGAGGAGGACGGCGTGGCCCACGCACAGTTCGGTGAGCTGCCGCCCGAGCCGGTCGTCGAAGACGGGGTGGGTGGCGGCCCGGGCGCAGACGCCGACGAACCGGGTGGCCTGGGCCGGGGAGACGGCGGGCAGCAGGTGGTCGGCGAAGCCGGGGTCCGCGTCGAGGCAGCGGCCGATGAAGCGCTCGTTCAGCCGGTCGGGCTGGAGCGAGTCCCAGGGGCGGGGGTGCGCGGACGGTGCGACGGCGCCGATCCAGGCCCGCACCGCCGCGCGCTGCTCCTCGGCCAGGCCCGCCAGGCCCGGTACCCGGCGCAGGAGCGCGTCGGCCTGCTCCTCGTCCTCGGCGCCGAACATGAACGCGGCGGCCAGGGCCCCGAAGCGGCCCGCGTGCGACAGCACGGTGCGCAGTCCGCGCGCTTCGGCGAGTTCCAGCCAGTACCACTCCTCGTGCTGGAGCAGCCGGTCCTCGAAGTCCTCGGACCCGCGGGTCTCCTCCTGCCCTTCCGTCCCGCCCGCGATCCGCCGGGCGGTGTCCAACAGGTCGGCGAGCGCGGTCATGTGGAGGGCGAGCATCGTTCCGGCGGCCCCGACTCCGGGGTGGTCACCGGAAATCCGGGCATCGACGAGACGCTCGGCGATGCCCGGCCAGTCGTGGCCCCTCCAGCCCATGACCTCGGGCAGGGCCGCCGCGAAACCGTGCACGGCGAGCAGGTACTCCTCCGCGCCAAATGATCCCAACTCATATTCCAGTGAAGGAAGTTCGAAAACGAAAGCGGCTTCCAGGAGTTCCTCGGCGGCCCGGTCGGCGGCCCGCAGCTCGCTCCACCAGTCGCCCGCCGTACGGGCGAGCAGCAGCAGTTTGAACGGGGTGCCGGGCCGCCGGGCCGCGAGGGCGGCGAGCAGCCCGGTGACCTGTTCGACCCGCCCCTCGGCGTAGTCGACGACGACCAGCGCGGGCACGGTCGCCAGCGTCAGCCGTCCCAGGTCCTCGACGGGGGCGTCCCCGCGCAGCCAGAGGACGGCCCAGCCGTCGGCGGTGAGGAGGTTGCCCAACTCCTGGGCCAGCCTGGTCTTTCCCTGTCCGCCGGCGCCGTGGACGAGTGCGGTCCCGGTGCCCGGCTCCCGGCTCCAGCCGTCGAGGTCGGCGAGCAGGCCGGCCCGGCCGTGGAACGGGAGGACCTCGTTGCGGGCCCGGAGCAGTGCGGCCGGTGAATGCCAGGCGCGCTGCTCCCGGGTGGGGAGCAGGTCGGCCCACTCCTGCCACTCGACCGGTTCGAGGCGCAGGTCGGCCCTCGACGGGTGCCGGGCCAGCACCTCGCGGAAGGCGGGGTCGCCCATCAGTTCGGCGCAGGGCAGCACCCGTGCCTCGGCCCGCAGCGGGTCGTGGCCGACCAGCACTCCGGCGAGCAGGTCACCGCAGAACACGGCGCTGCCGGCCGCCCCCGGGGCGCCCCAGGTGAACGGGGTGAGCGAGTACGTCGCGGGGCCCCGCCGCGGTGTTCCGTCCTGCCGGAGGAAGCCGGACCGGGAGAACGCCTGCACCAGCGAACCGTCCATCGGCCACGGTTCGGACGCGCCCAGCACCCGGCACGGCGTCTCCCCGTCCGTGACCAGCGCCCCCCAGCCGACGGTGGCGCTCCACCTCACGGACCCCGGGGCACGGTCCGTGAGGTGGATCAGCCCGATGCTCTCCTGCCACCAGACGGACCCGGCCCACGCGACGGTGGCGTCCAGGACGGTCCCGTCCGGCTCGTGGACCCACAGCACGGCACCCGGGTGAACCCCGAGCGGTAGGACGGTCAGCACCAGGTCCCGTGCGATCTCGTAGCCCGAGGCGCGGAACCCGGTCTCCGGCACGGTGACCGCGACGACCTGTTCGACCCGCGGCCCCCACCCGTACCGGGGCTCCGCCCCGTCCGCCGGGGCCGGCGCGTCCGGCTCCCGCGCGCGGGGCGGGAGCGGGACGGTGGGCTGCTCGTCGGCACCGGCGTCCGGGTCGGTGCCGAGCGGGAGGTCGAGGGTGCGGAAGGGGATGCCGCCGGCGGTGACCAGGGTGAGGCGGAGCCGCGCCGGCTCGGGCTCGGGAGGCGGGAAGTCGGCGGCGACGTGGACCGCGAAGCGGGCCGGGCCGTAGGTTCCGCCGTAGCGGTGCAGGACGAGGGCGGTGGCGCCGATGGCCTCGATCTCGACGCCGGGGCAGCCCGCGAGCATGCACCCGATCGCGAACTCCTCCTGCTCGTAAGGCCATTCGGGTACCGGGCCGGTTCCGGCGAGTTCGACGTCGACGGTGACGAGGTAGCTGCGTCCGGCCTGCGGCTGGTGCGGCCAGCTCACCAGCGGGCGCAGTTCGACCGTGGGGTGGGTCATCGCTCCGCCCCCTCCGCCGGGCCCCCGCTGCCGTCGGACCCCGGCGGGGTGAGGTGGAGCGTGGTGTCCGGGTGCCCGTAGTACACGTACAGGAAACTGGTCAGGAAGCGCCTGTAGTTCTCCTCCAGGTCCGCCGGGTCCTGGGCGGACGCGTCCTGGCCGGACGGGGCGTGGGTGAGGGCCCGGTGGTAGTGCCGGCGGTGCTCCTGGAGGACACCGGCCAGGTTGACGGGCTTCTCGGTGGCGGTGCGCAGCAGGCGGGTGGCGAAGTCGTGCGAGTGGCCGCTGTCGATGTCGCCGATGACCGCGACCACGGCACTGGCCCCGTGGCGGAGGAACAGTTCGACGAAGCTGCGCACCGGCCGGCCGGGCAGCCGGTCGTCCTCGATGGCCTGCCCGGAGGAGCAGGAGTTGAGCACGACGGGGGGCCGGAACTCCTGGAGGCGCTTCATCGGGTAGCCGGTGAAGCGGTTCAGCGAGGGGCCGCCGATGACGAACTCGCCCGCGGTGGGCGCGTAGAAGCCGTGGCAGCGGAGCATCACCAGGCCGAGCGGCCCGTCCTCGGGGCGGTCGAGGCGCCGCATGAAGGCGTCGACGGTGCGGTGGGGCGGTTCGAGCAGGTGCTCGGCGAAGGCGTCGACGGGCATGGCGAGGTTCTCCTCCTCCAGCATCAGCAGGCCGCCGGTGTTGACGTGCTGCGCCGCGGAGTAGCCCGCGACGCGGGGGCCGTCCTGGACGCTGGTCCAGCGGACGACCGGGACGAGTTCGCCGAGCCAGCCCTCGGGTCCGCCGCCGGCGTGCGCGGACGGCTGGTGGTAGAACAGCTCCCAGGGGATGTTGTGCGCGGTGTTGTCCCAGACGACGAGCCGGGGGCGGGGTTCGGCGGCGAACAGGTCGCGGATCCAGCGGACCAGGGTGCTCTGGTACTGCCACCAGTTGCGCACCTCGTAGTAAGCGGCCTCCCAGGGGCCCTCGCGTCCGGGCCGGACCGGTGCCTCCCCGGCCTCCTTCATCAGCCGACTCAACGAGAGTCCGAGTTCCGGAAGTTCGGGCCGGCTGGGCGCGGACTGGACGTTCCGGGCGTGGTGCCAGGTCATCGAGAGGCCGGGGCGGTCCGCGGGGCCGCTGCCGGTGACGCAGAGCATCGCGGTCCCGGTGGGCAGGGCCGCGCCGAGACCGGCCCAGCCGGGGTCGAACTCGTCCGGCGGGTCGGACGGCACGAGGTCCGGGGGCTCGGGTGCGGCCGCCGGGGGCGGAGCCGGGCGCGGGGCCGGGAGCCCGGTGTCGGCGTCGAGGAGTCCGCGCATCGAGGACGGCTGGCGGGTCGTCACCTGGGCCGCCCCACCCGGGAGCCGGGGTCGGACGGGCCGGGGTCGGACGGGCCGGGGGCTTCGACCGGGTCGAGCGGCTCCAGGAACAGTTCGGCGCCCAGCCGCTCGGCGAGGTCGTGGACGAGTTCCGGGTACAGGCCGGTCTCGGGGGCGAGCAGCACGGTGCGGGCGGGGGCGAGCCCGCGGACCACGGCGGCCGCGGCGAGGGCGTCGGTGACCCCCTCGCGACCGACCCGGGCGGTGACCCGGCCGAGCAGGCTGGCGTCGAGCGGCACGTTGCCCCGGCCGTCGGTCACCACCACCAGCACCGCCTCCTGGTGGCCGCCGCGGGCCCGGCGCTTGAGCCGGCGGAGTTCCTGGGCCGTCAGGTCCAGCGCGTGGGCGAGCGGGCTGGCCAGGCCCGGAGCCCGTCCGACGGAGCCGAGGACCCGCGGGTCGAGGAGCGAGGCCGCCCGGTACCGTTCGGCGGCCGGTTCGGTCGGGGCGCCGCGGTGGCCGAACTCGACGACGGTGACGGCGGCGTTCTGCCGGTGCGCCCAGCGCAGGAACGGGGCCAGCGCGGGGGTGGGGTCCCAGCCGGTCCGGCAGGAGTGGTCCAGCAGCAGGAGCAGCGTGCGGCCGCTGTCCCGGGCGTGGCGGTACTGGCGCAGGTCCGCCGCGCTGACGGCCAGCCGGGCCCCGCCGGGAGCGCGGACGGCTCGGAACTTCGCGGCCTCCAGCAGGGTGGGGACGAGCGCCAGGCCGTGGAGGTCCCGGGCGGGCCGCACCCCGGCGCGGTGGCCGCCCGCGGGCCGGTCGCCGCCGGCGCGGCGGTGGTCCGCGCGCAGCGAGGCGAACGGGGGCAGCGCGTCCGGGTCGTCCTCCGGGTACGGCGAGGCCCCGGGGGCGTCGGCCACCACGGCGGGCCCGGCGGCGAACGGACGGGGTGCGGGCCCGGCGACGGCGGAACGCTCGACGGTCGCCCCGGCGGCCGGCAGGACAGGAGCGGTGTCCGGGACGGTCGGCCCGGTCGGCTCGGCGGCCCCCTCCAGTACGGACGGCGGGACGGGAACGGGGCCGTTGGCGGCGGGCGTCGCGGCCGGCCGGGGCGGTGTCAGACCGAAGAGCCGGGCCGCCTCGTGCACGTGCTCCGCCCCGATGCTCCCGGCTCCGGCCGCCGTGGCCAGGGCCCGGGCGGTACGGGCCAACGCGAGGTCCCGCCGGTGCCCGGGGCCGCCGGGCATCCGCGCGACCACCAGGGCGGCCGCCTCCGCACCGAGCGGCACCGGACGACCGGCCCCGGCCCGGGCGGGCATCGTCGCGCGCAGCAACGCCAGGTCGTCGGGCACCGCGGGCCCGCCGGCGGCAGCGCCCTCGGGACCGAGGGACACCGGACGGCCGACCTCGGCCCCGACAGGCGACGCGGCGCGCAGCGACACCGGGCCGTCGGGCGCCACGAGCCCCTCGGCACCGGATACCACGGACTCATCGGCGACGGCCGCCCTCGCGACGGCGGTGCGCAGGGCGGTCAGGGCCCCGGCGAGGTCGCCCGCGTCCGCCCGGAGCGGGAAGCGGTCGAGCAGGTGCGGGGAGAGGCTGCCGGCTGCGGTGCGCGGCAGCGCGGCCAGCCAGCGGGCCCGGGGTTCCCAGCGGAAGCTGTGGCCGAAGCGTTCCTGGGCGGCGGCGTCGGAGTCGAGCAGGGCGAGGGCGGCGTGGACGACCGGGAGCGGGGCGTGCTGGAGGTCGGGCACCAGGACGACCGGTGGCGGCCGGTCGTGGTCGTCCTCGACCAGCGCACCGGGTTCCAGGACGAAGCCGTCGGCGGCGGGCGCCGTCCGGAGCCAGAGGTTCTCGGCGGTGGTCCAGGCGCCGAGCACGACGAACGGGTCCTGCCCCCGCCGCCCCGGCACGGCGGCCGCGCCACCACTGCCGCTGCCGTCCGACCGTCCGGCGTCCGCCCCTCCCCCGTCCGTCCCTCCACCGTCCAGCCGTTCGGCGAGCAGTCGTCCGAGCAGTGGCAGCAGTGCCGGTTCCAGATCGAACAGCAGCAGGCCGCCCAGCCGTGGTTCGGCCGCCACGCAGTCGAGCAGGGTCAGGATCCGGGCGAGCGGGGCGGGGGCCGGGGGCACGGGCGGGGTCACTGTTCCCGTCCGGCCGGGGCCGAGAGGAGTTCGTCGACCTGGCGGTCGTGTTCGGGTCCCCAGGCGGGCAGGGTGCCCGATTCTCCGGTGGCCCGGCGGTGGACCAGGGCCGGTCTGGCCACCCGTCGCAGGTGGTCGGCGGTGACGGCCGGCGCGTTCTCGATCGCGGCCAGTGCCCTGGCGGCCCGGCCGAGCACCAGGTCGCCGCGGTGGCCGACCAGGCGGAAGGCGGCGGCGATCCGGGCGCAGTCGTGCAGGGTGCGTTCGCCGTAGGCGACGGTGCCGAGTCGGCGGCGGGCCTCGTCGAGAACGGTCTTGCGAGCCTGGTCGCGGGCGAGGGCGTCGGTGATGAACGCGGAGGCGGGGTCGTCGCGTTCGGCTTCGAAGCGCAGCACGGTCTCGATGATCCGGCGGCGCCGTTCGGGGTCCTCCTCGGGGGCGGCGTCGGCGACCAGGCCGAAGCGGTCGAGGAGTTGGGGGCGCAGGCCGCCCTCGTCCGGGTTCATGGTGCCGACCAGGGTGAAGTCCACCTGCTCGCGGTGTTCGGCCCGGCCCTCCCGCTGGATGCCGAGCAGTCCGGTGGAGGCCACGTCGAGGATGATGTTGACGAGGTGGTCGTCGAGCAGGTTGATCTCGTCGACGTAGAGGATCCGGGAGCCCGAGTCGGCGGCCTCGACCAGCAGTCCGTCCTCCGGTTCGGCGGCGCCCTGCATGAGCTTCTCGATCCGCCAGCCGCCGATCACCCGGTCGTCGGTCGCCCCGATCGGCAGGGTCACCGGGAGTTCGCCCGCGACCATCAGGCTGAACGCGCGGACGGTGGTGGTCTTGGCGGTGCCGCGCTGCCCGGTGGCGAGCACCCCGCCGACGGCCGGGTCGACGTGGGCGATCTCCAGGGCGGCGCAGAGGTCTTCCTGGCCGACCAGCAGCGAGTACGGGAGGATCCGCCGTCCGGTGCCGCGGGGTGTCACGGGGTGCCTCCGTTTCCGCCGCCGATGGCGTAGGTGCGGGCGGGGTCGAGCGGGATGCCCTGCCGCCAGAAGTCGCTGAGTTCGGTGTGCAGGGCGTGTTCGTCGGCCTGGCTGGCGGGCGGGGCGAACTGGAGGGCCTTGAGCAGGTTCGCCCGGTGCAGGTCGAAGGCCACCCGGATGCTCTCGCCGTAGCCGAGGGCGGCCTGGACCGCGCCGCGGTAGGCGGCGGCCGCGACGGCGAGCGGGAGCAGGGCCAGCAGCAGCCACCAGCTGGTGCGCACCAGGAGCACCCCGGCCGCGGCGGCGGTGACCGTCATGACGGCGGTGATCCGGACGGCGCCGTCCAGGGCGTCGCGCCGGTCGTCGACGAGGGTGCGCACGTCCGGGCCGAGCACCGGGTAGAGCCGGGGCCAGGCCGCGACCGCGTCGAGGCCGTAGGGGCGTCCGGCACTGTCCTCCGCGGCGGCGAGGGCGTTGCCCAACGCGGTGCGGCGCAGCAGGTGGTCGGGGTGCGGGAAGCGGCGGCGCAGTTCGTACCCGGCCTCGCCGGCCCGTTGGACCTGTTCCGGCGTCAACGTCGCCGTCCCCTGTGGGAGTTGCGCGGCCACCTGGAGGGCGCGCCGGCGCTCGCGCTGGCGGGCCAGGGCCCAGCCGCCGCCGAGCCAGCCGGGCCAGGCACCCTGGAAGGCGCGGACCAGCGGGAGTTGCAGCGGGTTGAGCAGCACGCCGAGGAGGGTGACGGCGAGCAGCAGCACGACCAGTTCGCCCGCGCCCAGCTCGCCGGCGGTCGCCCAGGCGGCCTTGAAGCTCAGCCCGGCCGCCGCGGGGGCCGCCCAGCCGCGGGCGCCCGCCCACACCAGCGTCAGCAGGAAGGCCAGCGCCGCGTACGTCGGCAGGAAGCCGACCAGGAAGAACCGTCGGCCGCCGCCGAGTTCCGCGGGCGGTTTGAGGGTGTCGGAGAGGTTCATCGCCGGAACTCCAGGGGGCCGTGTCCGGCGACGCCGCACTCCGGCAGGTCGCGCGGTTCGTAGTACGAGCGGACGGCCGTCGCGCCGCAGGACCGGCAGGCGAACCGCACCGCCTTGAACTGCTGGGAGGGGCCGGGCAGCGCGGCCCGGTCGGCGCCGCCGAACTCGGGCTGCTCACCGGCGGTTCCGGCCGTCGCGCGGAGCCGTCGGCGGGTGGCGATCCCGATGTCCTGCCCGTCCAGCCGGATCGTCAGCGCGGACAGTTCCGGCCGTTCGCGGAACCTGGCCTCCAGCCGGGAGCGCACCTGGTCGGACCGGTCCTCGGCCGAGACGTCCAGGTGGCCGCCGGAGTCCGCCGGCCGGGCCTCGGGGTCGATCAGCTGGGCCAGCGCGGCGCGCGTCCACCTCACACCGTTGTCCGTCATGGCCCCCCTCGGGATGGACGATGCGGCTCGATCCTACGGTCGAGCGGCCCGCCGCGAAGGGCGTTCGGCCCACTCCGGCGACAGCGTCCGGCCGGCCCCGTCCGGTGCGCCGGCCCTCCAACCTCGCCGGGGCGGCGGTGGGCTACGGTGTCCGGGCACCGGAAGCGCGGGACGGCACCCGGGCGCCGGACGGCGGCCGCCCCGCGGCGGGACGCGCGGGACGCACCGGACAGCCCTCCCGACGACGATCCGCGCCCGACCCGCACCACGGAGCACGCCGATGACCACCGGACCCGAGCCGACCCCCCGTCCGAACCGCGCGTTCCGGCCCGCCGAGCTGCCCGCGCTGATCGAGGACCCGCTGTTCCTGGCCGGGGTGGACCGGGAGCGGCTGCTGGCCGGCATGGCCGAGTGCTGGCCGGACGGGGTGCCGGCCGGCACGCTGGCCGAGGACGTGCACCACCTGGAGCGGCTGGGCGTGCGCCCCACGGCGGGGCGGCACGGCGAGTGGCTGTCCTGGCTGCACCTGCTGCTGGTCAGCCACGGCCGGGCGGCGGACGCGGAGCTGCTCGCGGGTGCCGGGCACCGGCTGCCGTGGCGCACCGTCTGGTCGCGCTGGGTGCCGCCGGGCGCCCGGGCGGCCTGCCGGGCCCCGGGCGGCCGGGTGGTGGGGCTGCGGGTGGTGGAGCGGGACGGCACCCCGGTGGTGTCGGTGCAGGAGCGGTACGTGCTGGCCCGGCCGGAGCGGACGGAGCCGGACGACGAGGACGCCTACTACGCGTACGCGGTGGACCCGGCCGACGGCACCGTGCTGGCCGGGCCGCGGCTGTACCGCCCGTTCGTGACCGACGACCCGGACGAGCCGGGCGAGCCGCTGCTCCCGGAGGACCTGCCGGAGCTGGGCACGGCGGCGCTGAACGGCCCGGCCGGCTGGCGCGGGGCGCTCCTCCCGGCCGCGCCCGCGCAGTTCTCGCACGCCGTACGGCTGGACGGCCCCGCCGGACCGGGCGGGCCGGACGGACCGGCCGTGTTCGGCGGCGGCTGGGGCTGCTTCGCGGCCGTGCTGGACGAGGAGGCGGACGGTTTCGCCGCCCCGTTCGAACCCGCCGGGCCCCCGCGGTCACCGCACCGGCCCCCGCCGCCCTCCCCCCGGAGGCCCGGCGGCCCGACCGGGCGTGGCTGGCCCGCTGCTACGGCCCCGACGCGCTGTGGACCCGCCCGCCCGCCGAGCTCCCGGCCGGGCTGCGGCACGCCCCCACCCGGCGGTTCCTGTCCGAGGTCGGCTTCCCCGCGCGGTACCACCCGCTGCTCGACTTCGGCTCCGAGACGCTGGCCGAGCGCGGCCTGGTCGAGTTCCGCACCGACCACCTGCACAGCCCCGGGGAGCCGGACTCCGCCGCGCTCGGCGAGCACGCCTACCTGATCGCCACCGACAACGGGGGGCTCACCCTGATCACCGTGGACGGCGACAGCGGCCGGGTCTCCCGCTACTCCACCGAGGGCTGGGAGAACGCGTACTACCTGGGCCCGCTGGCCTCCTCGGTCGAGCAGCTCGCGGCCCTGCTGCGCCTGTACGCGACGTACTACTACGGCGCGGACGAGGCGGCGCTCGCCGACTCCGGGCGCCGGCTGCGCGACTGGGCGCTGGAGCTGGACCCGGTCCTGGCCGCCTCCGACCTGTGGGCGGACGTCTTCCAGGACCGGGAGGACTCCGTCTGACCGGCCCGGACCCGGCCGGACGCGGTTCGTCCCCGGCGCCGTTCGGGCACCGGGGACGAACCGGGACGGCCGCGGGCGGACGGCGCGTCAGACCCGGTCGGCGGCGATCAGCACGTACTGGAACGAGCCGTCCTTGTAGGACTCGATGAAGGCCTCCTCGATGCCGGTGACCAGCGAGGAGGTGGCGCGCAGCTCCCAGTAGGGCAGCGTGTCGGGGGTCAGGTCGATGACGGCCTGCGGGACGAGGCGGTTGTCGGCCATCGCGCGCAGGTACTCGCGGCGGGAGTGGATGTTGCACTCGAAGTGCGCGTTGATCTGCGAGACCCACTTGGAGGGCTGGCCGTAGCGCGGGTTCCAGCAGCCGGTGATGGTGACGTAGCGGCCGCCGACCTTGAGCACCCGGGAGTGCTCGGCGAACAGGTCGTGCAGGTCGACGTACATGCTGGACTCGTTGTTCCACGAGCCGGACATCTGGCCGTTGGCGAACGGGGTGTCGAGCATGTTGCAGACCCGGGAGCGGACGTGGTCGGCGATGCCGAGCTCCTGGACCCGGCGGTTGCCGAACTCGGCCTGGGTGCTGGAGAGCGTGACGCCCTCGACCTTGCAGCCGAAGCGCTGGTGGGCCATCACCATCGAGCCGCCGCGGCCGCAGCCCGCGTCCATCAGGGTGTCGCCGGGCGCGATCGGGCCGAGGTGGTCGAGGAGCACCTCGGCCTGGGCGGACTCCAGCCGGTGCAGCTCGTTGATCAGCTTCTTCTCGTACTCGCTGTCCTCGGGGGTGCCGAGGGCGGCGGCGTCGATCTCGCCGATGCCGTAGTGGTGGTGGTAGAGCCCGTCGACGTCGCCCAGGCGCAGGTTCACCGGGCGGGCCTCGTTGTTCCAGTAGCGGGCGATGTCGCTCTGGTAGGCGGTCGCCGGGGACGGGACGAACGCGGACGCGGACGCGGACGGGGACACGGCGGTGCCGGTCTCGGTGCTGGTCATCAGGAAGTATCCGTTTCCTACTGGTTATCGGTGTTCATCGGTGCGGATCCGCTGCTGCTACCAGAAGTCGGGCAGGCTGTAGCGGTACGTGTTGGTCTGGTGCCAGTGGTGGTTGCCGTCGACCCAGGCGGCCACGCCGCGCAGGAAGCGCAGCAGTTGCGGAGCCGGGTGGGTGGCGGCGAGGGCGGCGGCCTCGGCCTCGAAGGCGTGCATCAGCTCGTTGTGGACCTCGACGGCCTTGAGGTAGCCGTCCTGGTCGGAGAGGCCCTCGCGCTCGGAGATCACCACCGGCAGGTTGAGGTGCCGGCCGGGGCTGGCGAGCTCCTTGGTGTACGAGTACAGGTCGTTGACGATGGTGGTGGCGTTGCCGGCCAGCGCGATGACCCGCTGGGTGCCGGGCAGCGCGTGCAGGTCGGCCGGCAGCTCGTAGCCGCCGACGCTGTCGGTGATGGTCGGGCAGGGGCGGAAGTTGTTGAACTGGCGCATCGCCAGGTACTCCCACACCTCGGGCACGTGGTCGGTCTCGGCCCAGGCCGCCTCGGCCAGGTAGCCCAGGTGCAGTCGGGCCATGTCGTGCCGGAACCGGTCGGCCTGGGAAGGGCTGGCCAGCTCGGTGAAGTACCGCATCGCCGAGTGGTAGGCCCGGCGCGGGGCGTCCGAGCCGAGCGACTCGGCCCAGCCGGGCGCGTACTCCGCGGTGGTGTGCAGCGGGTCCAGCGCGGTGTGCGCGAGCAGCAGCCGGCTGCCGAGGCCGACCGGGGAGCCGCCGTGGTCCTCGCAGTAGCAGTCGTCCACCGCGTTCTCGGCCACCATCAGGCGGGTGGCCAGCATCAGGTGGTCGACGGTGGGGGCGTCCGGGTGGCAGGCCACCATGTAGCGCCCGACCGAGAACCCGTCGAACTGGTTCTCCCACTCCTCCGGGAACAGGTCGACCTCGTCCACCGCCCAGTCCTTGATCCGGCGGCTGACCTCCGCCACCCGGACCGGGTCCGGCTCCGGGATCGGGTGGAAGTACAGACCCGGCACCGGGATGCCCTCCACCGGGGCCGCCGCCGCGACCGGCCCGGCGAGCGGCCCGGCGAGCGGCTCGACCGCGGCGGCGGGCTGCGGCGGCACGACCCGGAACAGCCCGCCGGTGCCGAGCCCGCTGGGGCCGCGCAGGACCCGCCCGAGCCCGGAGTCGGCGGCCGCGGCCTCGGCCTCGACCGCGGGGGCGGCCTCGGCGGGAGCCGCGCCCTCCTCCCGGACGGCCGGCGCGACCGGCGCGACCGGCGCGGCGGTGGCGGTGGCAGCCTTGACAGACGCGGTGGCGGCGGCGAGCACGGCGCTGAGGGCCGCCGCGAAGGGGTCGGCGGTCTGGGGCGGAGAGGAGAGCCCTGGCTCGGGCATCCGTGACTCCTTCACTGGGAGGGGGCGGTCTGGTCGGGGCGTGCGGAGCTGACCGGTCGGGGTACCGGCGCGCCGGTGGTGCGAGCGGGGCGAACGATCCTCGGAGAACGAAAGGATGACGAATCGGCAGAACTCGTGGGCGACTCGGTCGGATCTTGAGGAACGCTAACGCTCCGTAGGCGCGCTTCGCCCGCGCGGCAGGGGGTATTTACCTCGATACGGTGATCTTGCGGACTGCGATGTTTACCCGGTCCACCAGCGGCATTTGAGTCATCCGCCCCGAGTCGCCCCCGAACCACCGGCCCGCGACACCGCCCCTCCACCCGCCGCACCACCCCACCGGACCGTTTCCGGCCATCGCCGCACCCCCGGGCGCCCCGCCCGCGAACGCGAACGCCCCCGCCCCCGCACGGCGGCGGGGACGGGGGCGGGACGGAACGCGGGACGGAGCCCGGTCGGACGGATCGGACGGGTCGGACGGGTCGGACGGGTCAGGCGTTCGTGCAGGCGGTGCCGTTGAGCGTGAAGGCGGGCAGCGCGGCGGGCGTCCCGGTGGCCTGGAAGCCGAAGGAGGCGCTGCCGCCCGGCGCCAGCGTGCCGTTCCACCCGGCGTCGGTGGCGGTCACGGCCGCACCGCTCTGGGCCACCTGGGCGTTCCAGGCGTTGGTGATCGCCTCGTTGCCCCGGTAGGTCCAGCCCAGCTTCCAGCCGGAGACGGTGCCGCTACCGGTGTTGCGCACCGTCACGTCGGCGGTGAACCCGCTGCCCCAGCTGTTCACCTTGTAGGCCACCGCGCACCCGGAGACCGGCTGCGGCGAGGCCGAGGGGGACGGGGACGCCGAGGGGGACGGCGAAGCCGAAGCGGACGGCGACGGGGACGGGGAGGGCGACGGGGACGGCGAGGCGGAGGCCGAGGCGGACGGCGACGGGGAGCCGGACGGCCCGGTGCCGCCCGGTTCGGCGCCCCACTGCGGCGCGCCCCCGTCCAGCAGCCGGATGTTCGCCGCGTCCACCGGCGTCGAGCCGGGCACCAGCGAGATGCCCTGGTAGGACCAGTCGTTGGTGGGGTCCCAGGCGCCCGAGGAGGCGATCCGGAACTGCACCTCCTTGCGGTAGGCGGACTGCCCGGCCGGGGCGATCACGGTGTTGGAGCAGTCGACCGTGACGTAGTAGGTGGAGCCGGAGTAGAGCGTGGGCCCGCTGACCGTGCCGCACTGGTTGTAGTTGGTGGTCAGGGTGATCTGGCTCGGGCTGACCCCGGGTTCCAGGGTGAAGTAGTAGCGCAGCGAGGCGTTCTTGAGCGCGCGGGCCGGCCAGGCCGACTTGTTGATCAGGTACGCCTTGATCTCGGTGAAGTTGGTGCCGGAGGCGTTCACCGACGCCTGGACGGACATCTCCGGGCCGTCCGGGGTCTCCTTGGGCGGGAAGCTGGCGAGCGGGTTGCCGCCGTACTCGCCGTAGAGCCGGGCCAGCGCACCGGTGAAGGCGGCGTTGTAGTCGGTGGCGACCTCGTTGTTGACGTAGTTGGAGCGGTCGTCGGTGTAGGAGTCGTCGGCCGAGCTGGGGCCGCCGACCAGGGCGCCGATCAGGGTGTGCCGGCTGTCGACGGGGTTGGTGAGCTGGTCGGTCCAGGAGCCGTGGGCGGTGCGGTGGTGCGGGTTCTTCGGGGAGTTGGTGCCGAAGCCGATCAGGTAGCTGGACTTGCGGGGGTTGTCGCCGAGCGCGTAGTCGATCTGGCGGACCGCGAAGTCGTGGTAGCGGGCCTTGCGGGTGGGGTCGCCGGTGAGCGTGTCGGAGTAGACCAGGGCGACGAAAGAGGTGTTGGCGGCGTAGCGCAGCGACCCCCAGGAGTCGAGCACGGCCTCGCCGCCCGGCGAGTACTTGACCTGGCTGCCGTTGACGCCGACGGTCCACCAGTCGAGCCAGCGGTTGGCGTCGTCGACGTACTGCTGCTTGCCGGTGAGCTGGGCCAGCAGCACGTAGGCGCCGTAGGACTTGTCGTCCCAGGCGATCGTCCACTTGTAGGACTTGATCGTGGACTGCGGTTCGGTGGAGAGGTTGGCGTAGTAGCTCTCGGCCTTGGCCAGGTAGCTGCTGTCGCCGGTGGCCTTGTAGAGCCAGATGGCGCCCCAGACCAGCTCGTCGTTGTAGCCGCTCCAGGAGTTGTAGTACCCCTGGGCGTCCTTGATGCAGTCGCTGTACTTGCCCCGGTAGGTGTCGGCGAAGGAGTACAGCTGCTTGGCGTGGGTGAGCAGGGTCGCGGAGTACGTCGGGTCGCTGTCGGCGAAGACCATCGAGGAGGAGGCGAGCGCGGCGGCCGTCTCGCCCGCCAGGTCCGAGCCCGGGCAGGAGGCGTCGATCTTGTAGGCGGGCCGGGCCATCGGCAGCACCTCGGCCGGGCCCCACCAGGCGTGGTCGGCGGAGCCGCTGCCGACCTGGCCGTAGAGCACGTTGGGGGCGGGGTGCGCCTTGATCAGGTAGTCGTCGACGAAGCGCAGGTTGTTCTTCAGGTACGTCATCTGCCCGGAGGCGGTGTAGCCCGCCTTCTCGGCGATGCCGCCCCAGGCCAGCATGGTGGTCGAAGCGGCCATCGGCAGGCCGAACTTGACGTGGTCGCCGGCGTCGTACCAGCCGCCGGTGAGGTCGAGTCCGACGTCCTTGCCGTCGTCCAGCGCGGAGTCGCCGCGCCAGCTCACCCGGTTGGTGGCGGGCAGCTTTCCGGACTGCTGGGCCTCGTAGAAGAGCAGCGACTTCTGCAGCGCCTCGCCGTAGTTGTACGCGGGGGCGGCGGTGGCGTCGGCGGCGGCGGTGTGCAGCGGCAGCAGCGCACCGGCGGCCAGCGCCCCGGCCGCGCACAGACCGAGGACGGTCCGGCGGACGGAGCGGGCGCCGCGCGACGGGCGGGGCGGGGGTGCAGCGGGACGGGACATGGCGTCCTTCCGGGGCGGCTGTGGGGGTGGCCGTAGGGGTGGGGCGTGCCGATCGGATGGCCCGTGACCTGCCCGAAAACTATGGGAGCGCTCCCATTCCCGATCGGCCCGGAGCGGTGTCGGCAGGCGGTGGGCGGCGTCCATGGTGTCCGCGCCGCCACATCCGTGTCAATGCGCAACTTGGAAGTTACAAGAGGGAGTTGACACCCGGTCCGCCGTCCGGCCGGACGGTGATCGTGACCTTGCCGCCGACCAGGTCGACCCGGTTCGCGGGCGGCGCGGCGTCCCCCTCCTCGTCGCGGAGCATCCGTTCGCTCTCCCGCTGCTCGATCTGGGCGCGCTTGGACGCCTGGAACGCGGCGTGGAAGTCGTCCAGCCCCGCCTGGGAGATCGACGTCCCCCGGTCCTTGACCCCGGCCGCCCACCGCCACAGCCGCTCGCCCACCATGAGCAGGGCCAACAGGATGACCACCAGTTCCACGTTCCCACCTCCGCCCGGAAAGCGGGCGCTCCCGGTCCTCCGTGAACGTCCCACCACCGGACGGGGTTCCGGTCGGCTCCGGGAGCCGGTTCCGCTACCCGGCAGGAAAATTGACGGTGCTTCAGGAAATGTCCGACGGCCTGTCGGGGCCGAGCGCGGGAGCCGGTCCCAGCTCGAACTCGCAGATCCCCATCCCGACGAACGAGTCGTGCTCCCGGTCCAGTTGGAGCCACACCCCTCCCCGGTGGGCCGGCGGGGTGTCACGGCCCCGCCGGCCCGTCCTACGGGTGAGGTTCCACGGTACGGCGGGGCGGGGTGGCGGGTGCAGGGGCCGAACGTCCCTGGTTGCGGGAGGTCCGGGCCCCGCCCTCGGGGCCGGTGCCGCGTCAGGCACTAGGCGCTAGGCACTAGGCGGGCAGGTCGAGCCAGGCGCAGGCGTCCGGGGCCAGTCGGCCGTCCTGGAGCGGGGCGCTGGCCAGCAGGACGGTGCTGCCGGGCGGGAGTGGCTGCGGGTGGGGGGTGAAGTTGACGGCGCAGGCGAAGGAGCCGTCGCGGGTGAAGGCGAGGACGCCGGGGGCGGCGGGCAGCCAGTCGAGCCGTTCGGGCAGGGCCGCGAGGCGGTCGCGGCGCAGTCGCAGGGCGGTGCGGTAGAGGGTGAGCGCGGAGTGCGGGTCGGCGTCCTGCGCGGCGACGCTCTGTCCGGCCCAGTCGGCGGGCTGCGGGAGCCAGGGCTCGGCGGCGCCGTCCGGGGAGAAGCCGAGCGAGGGGCCGTCGGCGGTCCAGGGCAGCGGGACGCGGCAGCCGTCGCGGCCGCGGTCGGTGCCGCCGGAGCGGACGAAGGTGGGGTCCTGGATGAGCTCGTCGGGGATGGACTCGACTTCGCCGAGGGCGAGTTCGTCGCCCTGGTAGACGTAGACGCCGCCGGGCAGGGCGGTGGTGAGCAGGGCGGCGGCGCGGGCGCGGCGCAGGCCGAGTTCGCGGTCGGTGGGGGCGCCGAGCCGCTTGTTCCCCATGTCGAAGGAGGTGTCTTCGCGGCCGTAGCGGGTGACGTGGCGGATGGTGTCGTGGTTGGAGAGCACCCAGGTGGGCGGGGCGCCGACCCGGGCGTGGGCGGCCAGGGTGCCGTCGACGACGTCCTTGACGGCGTCGAACTCCCAGGCGGAGCAGAGGAATTCGAAGTTGAAGGCGGAGTGCAGCTCGTCCGGGCGCAGGTAGCGGGCGAACTGTTCGGGGCTGGGGAGCCAGACCTCGCCGACGAAGGCCCGGTCGCCGGAGTAGCCGTCGGTGATCTTGCGCCAGGAGCGGTAGACGTCGTGGACGGCGTCGACGTCCTGGTAGGGCAGGTCGGTGACGTCGGGGTCGGGGCCGACGTCGGGCAGGCCGGGCTTCTTGGCGAGTCCGTGGGCGACGTCGATCCGGAAGCCGTCGACACCGCGGTCGAGCCAGAACCGCAGCACGGACTCGAACTCGGTGCGGACCTCGGGGTGTTCCCAGTTGAGGTCGGGCTGCTCGGGGGCGAACAGGTGCAGGTACCAGTCACCGGGGGCGCCGTCGGGGCCGGTGGTGCGGGTCCAGGCGGGGCCGCCGAAGTACGACTGCCAGTCGTTGGGCGGGAGTTCGCCGTGCTCGCCCCGGCCGGGGAGGAACCAGAAGCGTTCCCGTTCGGGGGCGCCGGGGTCGGCGGCGAGCGCCTCGCGGAACCAGGGGTGCTGGTCGGAGCAGTGGTTGGGCACCAGGTCGACGATGACCCGCAGGCCGTGCCCGTGGGCTTCGGCGATCAGGTCCTGGGCCTCGGCGAGGGTGCCGAACAGCGGGTCGATGTCGCGGTAGTCGGCGACGTCGTAGCCGCCGTCGGCCATCGGGGAGAGGTACCAGGGGTTGAACCAGAGCGCGTCCACCCCGAGGTCGCGCAGGTACGGCAGGCGGCTGCGCACGCCCGCGAGGTCGCCGACGCCGTCGCCGTTGCCGTCGGCGAAGCTGCGCACGTAGACCTGGTAGATGGCGGCGGTGCGCCACCAGGGCTGGGCGGGGCGGGCGGTGGGCGTGTTCACGGGGTTCTCCTCGTTCGTGGACGGTGCGGGGCCCGCCCGCGCGCGCCTGCGGGTGCGGGTGCGAGTGCGGGTGCGGGTGCGGGCGGGCCCGGGTACGGGTGCGGGTGCGGGCGGGCGACCCGCGGGGAGCGGGCCGGGCTACCAGCCGGTGTTGCCGGTGCCGCGCTGGACGGTGAAGCCGCCGGTGACGTTCAGCGGCGCGTCGGCGGTGCCGCTGACCTGGGTGTTCGCGAAGGTGCCGTGCCCGGTGGCGTTGACCTCGATGGCGTTGTGTCCGGTCCGGTCGATGACCAGTCCGTCGACGCGCAGGTCGGCGACCTGCTTCTGCCAGGACAGCAGGAGCGCGCTGTAGGTGGAGTCCTGGACGGTGTTGTCGGTCAGGACGATCGGCTGGGTGAGGTCGCTCTGGTCGGCGTAGACCCATACGGCGCCGAGCTGGGAGTTCCAGTTGACCTCCATGCTGCCGGTGCGGCGCAGCAGGTTGCCGGAGACGGTGGTGGTGCCGGTGAAGGGCTGGCCGAAGCGGCTGGAGACGGTGATGCCGGCGCCGGCGGTGACGGTGTCGGAGATCAGGTTGTCCTGCACGCTGTTGCCGCTGCCGCCGTAGACGGCGGCGCCGTTGGCGAGGGAGGGCAGCTGCACGGTGTTGTTGCGGAAGGCGCTGTCGGTGACGGCGGCGCCGTCGGACCACATGGCCAGGGCGTCGTCGCCGGTGCCCCGGATGCTGCTGTTGGAGACGACGGTGCTGTCGACCGCGCCGTGCAGGTTGACGCCGTCGGCGTAGGTGTTGCGGATGCGCAGGTCGCTGGCCCGCAGGCCCTTGGTCGGCGCGTTGATCCACAGGCCGACCTTGGTGTGCTGGATCCAGACGTCGCGGATCACCGATCCGGTGCCGAAGTCGCCCTCGATGCCGGCCTGGCCGTTGGCGTCGTCGCGGGCGGTGTTCTGCCCGTCGATCATCAGGTCCTCGACGGTGCTGGTGCCGCCGGTGCCGTAGAGGCCGCCCTTGAGGCCGGTGCCGCGCAGCACGGTGTACCAGACGCCCGCGCCGCGCAGCTTGACGCCGGAGAGGTTGACGTGGTCGGAGACGACGTAGGTGCCGGCCGGGAGGAACAGGCCCTTGCCCTGGTTCTTCGCGGTGCTGAGCGCGTTGTTGAGGGCGGCGGTGACGTCCTGGCCGTTGGGGAGGACGCCGAGGGTGTCGGCGGAGACGTACCCGGCGGGCAGGGTGCCGGCCGGGCCGGTCTGCTCGGCCTCGACGAGGTCGAGGGTGTAGGTGGCGGCGGTGTCCGCGGCGTCCTTCTGGAAGCGCAGCACCGTGCCGGCCGGCAGGGTCCGGCCGAAGGTGGCGCGGGTCTCGTCGAAGAAGCGGTGGCCCTGCCCGCCGGCCGGGTTGTTGTCGTACGGGTAGGCGCCGTAGACCCAGGCGTAGCGGGAGGTCAGCCGCAGGTCGGGCAGGGCCTGTCCGTCGGCGTAGACGCTCAGGGTGGCGTCGAGTCCCTTGCCGTCGGCGCTGTCGGGCAGCGCGTAGCGCAGGTTGATCGCGTTGGCCGGGGCGGTGAGCTTGATCTCGACGTACTGGCCGGTGGCGGCGAGCTTGACGGCGCTGCGGCCGGAGGCTTCGGAGGCGACGCTGAGGTAGCTGCGGTCGGGGGCCAGGACGGTGCCGTTGGTGCTGCCGGCCTCGGCCTCGTAGCTGGTGAAGGGCAGGGTGGCGCCCACGCCGGCCGGGTCCGGGGTGCTGGAGCCGGACGGGGACGGGCTGGGGGTGGTGGTGCCGGTGGGGGTGGTGGGGGTGAGGCTGTCGAGGTTGACGTTGCCGCTGTCGGCGGTGGTGAACTTCAGCGCGAGGGTGTTGGCGCCGGCGGCGAAGGTGACGGGCTGCTGGACGGTGGCCCAGCTGTCCCAGTTGGCGGTGGCGGGCAAGGTGACCTGACCGGCGGCGGCGCCGTTGACCAGCAGGGTCAGCGTCCTGGCGGAGCCGGTGCCGTTGGCGTACCGGATCGCGACGCTGCCGCTGCCCGCGGCGGCCGAGGTGACGGAGAACGCGGTGCTGGCGTTGCCCTTGTTGCCGTCGGTGTAGCCGCCGACGAAGCCGGTGCCGGTGTAGCCCGCGTGGTCGGCGGCGACGGCGGCGCCGCCGGTGAGCGCGGCGGACTCGGCCTCCAGGGTGCCGCCGGGGGCGGTGCTGCCGGTGGTGGCGGTCAGGTTGTCGAGGTTGACGTTGCCGCTGTCGGCGGCGGTGAACGCGTAGGCGACGGTGTTGGCGCCGGCCTTCAGGGTCACGGTCTGCTGGACGGTGGCCCAGCTGTCCCAGTTCGCGGTGGCCGGGAGGGTGACCTGCCCGGCGGTGGCGCCGTTGACCAGTAGGGTCAGCGTCTTGGCGGAGCCGGTGCCGTTGGCGTACCGGATCGCGAGGGTGGCGGTGCCGGCGCTCGGGGCCTGGACGGTGAAGGAGGTCTTCGCCGCGCCCTTGTTGGCGTCGGTGAAGCCGCCGACGAAGCCGGTGCCGGTGTACCCGGCGTGGTCGGCGGCGACGGCGGCGCCACCGGTGTTGGCGGCGGACTCGGCCTCCAGCACGGTGGAGGCGGCCTGGGCGGCGCCGGGGGCGAGCGTCCACAGCGCGAGGCCCGCCAGCACGGCGGCGGCCGAGGCGAGGGCGGTGGCCTTGCGGGCCGGGCGGGCGCTTCCGGCGGCGCTTCCGGTGGCACGGGCGGTGGTACGGGTGGTGCCGGGTGCAGGGTACACGTGGGCTCCCGAAGGTGACCGGGGCGCGGCGGCTCCCGGTGTGGGGGGTGGGGGTGGGGGGGTGGTGCGGCGGCGCCGGCCGGATCGAGCGGCTGCTTCGGCCGGTGCCGGGTCGGTGGGGGGCCGTCCCCGGGAGGTCGGCACCGGGGACGGCGGCCCGCGGGAGGGCGGCCCGCGGCAGGGCGGCAAGCCGCAACTGACTGGCCGTCAGTTCTTTTCTCTCACAAGGGAGTTCAGCCCTTGAGGCTGCCGGCGGTCAGGCCCGCCATGATGTGCCGCTGGAACAGCAGGAAGATCACCAGCAGCGGGACGGCGGCCATCGCCATCCCGGCCAGCAGCTGGTTGGCGGGCATGTCGTTGGCGAGGGTGTTGAGGGCGACGGTGATCGGCTGGCCCCGGGGGTCGGGCAGCGTCAGCATCGGCCACAGGAAGTCCTTCCACACCCCGACCACCGCGAAGATGGACACCACGGCCAGCACCGGCCGGGCCAGCGGCAGCACCACGTGCAGCAGGATCCGCAGCGGTCCGGCGCCGTCGATCCGGGCGGCGTCGACCAGTTCCTCCGGGATCTGGTCGAAGAACCGCTTCAGCACGAAGATGTTGAAGGCGTTGGCGCAGGCCGGCAGCCAGATCGCGAACGGCGTGTTGATCAGGTTGACGTGGATCAGCGGGATGTCCACCACCGTCAGGTAGGTGGGCACCAGCAGCGCGGAGACCGGCAGCATCAGGGTGGCCAGCATCATCGCGAGCACCACGTTGCCCAGCACCGGCCGCAGCTTGGACAGCGCGTACGCCGCGCAGACGTCCACCACCAGCTGGAACAGCAGCGCACCGGCGGCCAGCAGCAGGGTGTTGAGGAAGTAGCGGCCGAGCCCGGTGCTGCTCCACGCCTGGCTGTAGCTCTCGGGGTGGAAGCTCTGCGGGAGCAGCGTCGGGTTCGGGTCGGCGAGTTCGGCGGAGGACTTCAGCGCGCCGGAGACCAGCCAGTACAGCGGGAAGACGAACGCGACGGTGAAGGTGACCAGGACGGTGCCCAGCACCGTGCGGTAGAGCAGCCGTCCGAGCGGCCGGTCGAGCTCGGCGGGGGCGATGAGGGTGCGGGCCGGGGATTCGGCGTGGGCCATGGCGGGTTCCTCTCAGCCCTTGGAGCGGGTCAGCCGCAGGTAGAGCCCGGCGAAGGCGCCGAGGACGACGAACAGGACGGTGCTCATGGCGCTGGCCAGGCCGAAGTCGTTGTAGACGAAGGCGTAGCGGTAGAGCAGCAGCAGGACGGTGACGGTGGCGTCGTTCGGGCCGCCGCCGGTCAGCACGAAGGGTTCGATGAACACCTGCATGGTGCCGATCACCTGGAGCAGCAGGGTGATCAGCAGGATGAAGCGCATCTGCGGGATCGTCACGTGCCACAGCCGCTGCCGGATCGAGGCGCCGTCGAGCTGCGCGGCCTCGTACAGTTCGCCGGGCACCCCCTGCAGCGCGGCGAGGTAGATCAGCGTGGTGGTGCCCATGTTGGCCCAGGTGGAGACCAGGACGAGGGAGAGCATCGACAGGTTCTCCGACTCCAGCCACTGCTGCGGGGGCAGGTGCAGGATGCCCAGCGCGTGGTTGAACAGGCCCGGGCCCGGGTCGTAGAACCAGCGCCACAGCAGCACGGTGACGATCGGCGGCAGCATCACCGGCAGGTAGACGGTCATCCGCAGGTAGGCCCGGCCGTGGCGCAGTTCGTTGAGGACCACGGCGGTGACGAACGGCGCGGCGAAGCCGAACACCAGGGCCAGCACGGTGAACCAGAGCGTGTTGCGCCAGGCGGTGAGGAACAGCGGGTCGTCGAACAGGCGGTGGAAGTTGTCCAGGCCGACCCAGCTGGCGGGTTCGGCGAAGTTGACCTGCTGGAAGCTCAGCAGGAAGCCGCGGACGATCGGGTACCAGGAGAACAGCGCGAAGGCGAGGAGGCCGGCGGCGAGGAACAGGTACCCGACGAGGTTGTCGGTGACGCGGCGCCGCAGTCCCGCCCGGCGCGGGGTGGTGGTGGAGGAGGAGGACGGGGGCGGTGCGGGGTCGGCGGCGGGCCGCCGGGTGCGGCGCGGGGCGCCGACGGTGTCGACCTTCATCAGGGGTGGCTTTCGGCTCGGGCGGGACCGGGGATCGGGCGGGACCGGGAGGGGTCGAGCGGGACCGGGGGTCGGGCGGGACCGGGACGGTCGGGCGGACCGGGAGGGGTCCGGCGGGACCGGCGGAGCGGGCGCGGCGGGGCCGGTGGCCGGCCGCGCCCGGGGCTCACTGCGCGGTGGCGAGGATGCTGTCGACCTTCTTCTGGGCGTCCTTCAGCAGGCCGTCCAGGTCGGCGTCCTGCTTGGTCAGCACGGCCTGCATCACGCCGTCCAGCACGGTGTAGATCTGCTGCGCGTTCGGCGGCTCGACCTTGACCTTCACGTCCGCGGAGCGGTCCACGAAGGGCCGGTAGTTCTGCTGCGGGACGTTGGCGTACTGGGCGTGGATCGCCTTGACGGCCTCGCCGCTCTTGCCGTCGAGCAGGTCGGGCTGGGGCAGGCCGATCGGGATGTCGGAGCCGGCCGACTTCTTGGTCGCGGTCTCCTCGTGCTCCGGGCTGAGGTACTTCCACTGGACCCAGGCCAGGCCGGCCTTGATCTTCGCCGGGGTGTCCTTGGGGTTGAACATGAAGCCGTCGCCGCCGCCGAGGGTCGCGGTGCCGGGCATCGCGGCCAGGCCGTACTCGTCGTACTTGCGCTCGAACTGCTTGACGATGGTGGGGATGTTGTCGGGGCCGGCCAGGTACATGCCGAGCTTGCCCGCGCCCATCATCTTCTGGACGTCGGGGATCTCCAGCAGCTGGCGGCTGCCCATGCTGTCGTCGGTCCACCGCATGTCGTGCAGGTGCTGCAGGGCCTGGTGCGCCGCGTCGGAGTCGACGGCGGCCTTCCACTTGCCGGCGTCGTCCCGGGTGGCGACCTCGCCGCCCAGCGAGTAGATCCACGAGGTCAGGTGCCAGCCGCCCTGGTTGTTCTTGGAGAAGTCGGCGTAGCCGACGGTGCCGTCGCCGAGCGCGGTGATCTTCTGCGCGGCGGTGCGGACCTCGTCCCAGCTGGTCGGCGGCTTGTCCGGGTCGAGGCCGGCCTTGGTGAACAGTTCGCGGTTGTAGACCAGGCCCATCGAGTAGTTGCCGGTGGGCAGGCCGTAGACCTTGCCGTCCCTGCCCTTGAAGACGTCCTGCAGCGCGGGCTTGATGTCGGCGAGCCCGGGGACGTCCTTCAGGTACGGGGTGATGTCGGCGGCCTGGTGGCGCTGGATCAGGCCGGCCGGGTCGGTGAAGTAGACGTAGTAGACGTCCTCCAGCTGTCCGCCGGCCAGCTTCGCGGCGAAGGTCTTCGGGTCCATCAGGCCCTCGTGGGCGTCGATCCTGATGTTCGGGTGGCTGGCCTCGAACGCCTTGACGTCGTCCTCGAAGTTCTTGCGGTCCACGGTCTGGGTGGCCGGGGGAAGGCCGTTGACGGAGATGGTGACCACGCCCCCGGCGTCGCCCGAGCCGCTGCCGCCGCTCCCGCACGCGGTCGCGGCGAAGGCGGTGGCCGCGGCCAGCGCCACGGCGGAGGCACGGCGGATTCTGTTGCTTCCCATGATGATTCGGACCTTCCGTGGATCCTGCAACCGTTTGCGCGGAGCTCGGCCCGCAGCGCAAACGGTGTGACGGAGGAGAGGCCCGGGTCGGTGACTCCGGGCGCTCTTCGGTGCCCCGAACACTGACATCGTGAACGCAAGAAGTCAACGGGATGACGCAACATGCTTGCGTTGCCACGTTGTTTCGTGCCCCCACTACCTCCGGGCGGCCGCCACCGCGGGCGCCGGGCAGGTCGAACCCCGCACGATCAGCTCCGGCTCGAACAGCACCTCCTCCACCTGCGCCTGGCGGCCCTCGATCTGGTCCACCAGCGCCTTCGCCGCCGCCGCGGCCATCGCGGCCACCGGCTGGCGCACCGTGGTGAGCGGCGGATCGGTGGCGATCATGTACGGGGAGTCGTCGAACCCGATCACCGAGACGTCCCGCGGCACCACCAGCCCCTCCCGCCGCAACCGCCGCACAGCGCCCAGCGCCAGCGCGTCGCTCGCGCACACCACCGCACTCGCCCCGGCCTCCACCAGCCGGGGCACCGCCGCCGCCCCGCCGTCCATCGAGAACATCGCGTGGGCCACCAGCCGACCCAGCTCCCCCGCCCGCCCGCGCCGGCCCAGGTGGCGGGCGAACGCGTTCAGTTTGCGCACGGACGGAACGTGCCCGGCCGGGCCGAGCAGCAGTCCGATCCGCTCGTGCCCGAGCGCCTCCAGGTGGGCCAGCGACTGCTCGACGGCGGCCTCGTCGTCCACCGAGATCAGCGCCGAACCCCGGTGGCCGTCCGCCGCGTTGATCAGCACCACCGGCACCCCGCGCTCCCGCAGCGCCCGCCCCTGCTCCGGCCCGGCGTCCGCGTAACTGGCCCCCACGAACACGATCCCGGCGACGTTCTGCCGCAGCAGCATCTCGATGTAGTTCGCCTCCGACACCCCGTCGGCCGTCCGGGTGCACAGCACCGGCATCAGCCCCTGCTTGCTCAGCGCCCCCGCCAGCACCTCGCAGAACCCCGGGAACACCGGGTTCTGCAGGTCCGGCACCACCAGCCCGACCAGCGGCGCCCGGTCCGACCGGAACGCCGACGGCCGCTCCACCCCCAGCACGTCCAGCGCCGTCAGCACCGCCTCCCGGGTCTCCCGCGCCACCCCCGGCCGGTTGCGCAGCACCCGGCTCACCGTCACGGAGCTCACTCCGGCGAACCGGGCCACCTCGTCCAGCTTCTTCGTCATGGCCGAAGCGTACCGAGACCTACGCAAAAAAACGACTGATATCTGAAAATCTACGAAAGCGGGGCGGTCGATCCTCTGGTGGAACGCCGGAAGCCGGAACCCGTGGGGGTTCCGGCTTCCGGCCGGCGGTCGTCCGCCCGGCTCAGAGCAGCGGGCGGACGTGTTCGGCGAAGGTGTACGCCTCCTCCAGGTGGGGGTAGCCGGAGAGGACGAACTCGTCGACGCCCGCGTCGCGGTACTCGGCGAGGCGGTCGGCGACCTCGCGGTGGCTGCCGACCAGGGCGGTGCCCGCGCCGCCGCGGACCAGGCCGATGCCGGCCCACAGGTTGGGGGCGATCCAGAGCCGGTCGCGGTGGCCGCCGTGCAGGTCGAGCATCCGGCGCTGGCCGACGGACTCCAGGGCGCGCAGCCGCTGCTGTCCGGCGGCGATCGCGGTGTCGTCGAGCCCGGCCAGCAGCGCCTCGGCGTCCTCGCGGGCGCGGGCGGCGGTGGCCCGGCTGAGCACGTGCACCCGCAGGCCGAAGCGCGGGGAGCGGCCCTGCGCGGCGGCGAGCGCGCGCACCCGGGTGATCTTCTCGGCGACCTGTTCGACGGGTTCGCCCCAGGTCAGGTAGGTGTCGGCGTGCCGGGCGGCGACGGCGAGCGCGGGCTCGGAGGAGCCGCCGAAGTAGATCCCGGGCACGGGCTCGGGCGGCTGCCGCAGCTGCCCGTCCTGGATCCGGTAGTACTCCCCGGCGTGGTCGTACGGGGTGCCGCGCCAGGCGGTGCGGACCACGTCGAGGAACTCCTCGGCCCGGGCGTAGCGGGCGTCGTGGCCGAGCGGGTCGCCGTAGCCGCGCTGTTCGGCGTCGCTGCCGCCGGCCACCACGTTGAGCAGCAGCCGTCCGCCGGAGAGCCGCTGGAAGGTGGCGGCGGTCTGGGCGGCGAGCGCGGGTTCGACCAGGCCGGGGCGGAAGGCGACCAGGAACTTGAGCCGGCTGGTGGCGGCGATCAGCGCGGCGGTGGTGATCCAGGCGTCCTCGCAGTGCGCGCCGGTCGGGGTGAGCACCGCCTCGAAGCCCAACTGGTCTGCTGCCTGAGCGAGTTGGGTGAGGTAGCCGAGGGTGGCGGGCCGGCCGGCCGGGGCTCCGGCGGCGGGGCCGCCGATGCCGGTGCCGTGCGCGGCGCCGCCCAGGTCGCGGGCGTCGCCGCCGGTCGGCAGGAACCAGTGGAAGGCGGTGCTCATCGCTGCGGCCCCCCGTCCAGCACGGGCCCGGCCGGGGTGCGGACCAGCAGGAACGCGGTGCGGCGGCGCAGCGTGAAGCCGAGCGACTCGTACAGGGCGATCGCCCGGGTGTTGTCGGCGGCGGCGTGCAGGAACGGGGTGTCGCCGCGCTGTTCGATGCCGTGGGCGACGGCGCGCACCAGGCGGGTGGCGTGGCCGCGGCCGCGCTGTTCGGCGTCGGTGCAGACCGCGCTGATCTCGGTCCAGCCGGGCAGTCGCAGGCGTTCGCCGGCCATCGCGATCAGTCGGCCGTTCTGGCGCAGGCCGAGGTAGCGGCCGAGGGCGACGGTGCGGGGCAGGAACGGGCCGGGCCGGGTGCGGGCCACCAGGTCGAGCATCTCGGGGACGTCCTCGGGGCCCAACTCGACTGCGTCGGGGGCGGGTTCGGTGCGCAGCGCGGTGGCGACCAGTTGCACGCCGTGGCCGCGTTCCAGGATCTCCCAGCCCTCGGGGGCGGTGCCGGTGGCGGTGACGGGGGTGGTGCTGCCGGGCGGTCCGGCCAGCGTGGCGAGGTCCTGCCAGGCTCCCGGGTCGGCCGGGTCGGCGATCGCGGTGAACGGGGAGACGTCGACGGGGTAGCGGGCGGCGCGGCCGACCCGCTCGGCGAGGTGGGCGTGCGGGCCGGTGAGGGCGGCCCAGGCGGCGTTGTCCAGGACGTGGGCGCCGGTGTCGGCGGTGGCGGGCCCGGTGGTTCCGGGCACGGTGGTGACGGGCATGGCGGTGCGGCTCCTGTGCGGCGGGGGAACGTCGGTGCTGGCGCTGGTGCTTCAGCCGGCCGGACAGAGCGCGCTGCTGACCCGCTGGAGGTCGACGGGCCGGTCGAGGTACACCTCGCGTTCCAGTGCCCGCACCGCC
Source organism: Kitasatospora sp. NPDC004272 (assembly GCF_053603035.1). Lineage (NCBI taxonomy): Bacteria > Bacillati > Actinomycetota > Actinomycetes > Kitasatosporales > Streptomycetaceae > Kitasatospora > Kitasatospora sp. NPDC004272. The sequence continues at coordinate 63,698 of NZ_JBSGET010000006.1, forward strand.
GTCCACCTCCTGGATCGTCCCGTCGCAGTCAAGCTAGGCCGGTCCCGAACGGAATGTCAACGGCCGTCCACCGCAACGGATGTGGCGGTTCGTTACCGCTGTATGAACAGCGTTGTGCCGGGCCCCGGTGCGGGGTTACGGTGCGGGGACGGCGGTACCCGGGCGGTGCCGCGAGACGCGGACGGGGAGGTGACGGCGGTGCGGGCCCTGGAGCGCGAGGTGTTCCTCGACCGGCCGGTCGACCTGCTGCGGGTGAGCACCGCGCTCTGTCCGGGCTGCCCGTCCCGGCCCGTCCGTCCGGCCCGCTGAGCCCGGGCCGCTGAGCCGGGCCCGCAGCCCGTCCGGCCCCGCCCCTTCCGCTCCCGCCGCCGCTTCCCGGCCGCGCCCTGGTGCGCACCCCGACGCGGCCGCCCGCCCCTCCTCGTGAAACCCCGAAGCCGCGCGGCCCCGGACGCCCCCGAGGCCCCCGGAGCCCGCGAAGCCCCTGAACAGGAACCGGTCCCGCCATGCCCGCATCCCCAGCAGCATCCCCGTCCTCCCCCGCCCCCTCCCCCCTGCACCTGGCCGTCGCGCTGGACGGCGCCGGCTGGCACCCCGCCGCGTGGCGGGAGCCGGACGCCCGGCCGAAGGAGTTGTTCACCGCCCGGTACTGGGCGGACCTGGCGGCGGAGGCCGAGCACGGCCTGCTCGACCTGCTGACCATCGAGGACGGGCTGAGCCTGCAGTCGGAGCACCCGTTCGAGCCGGACGCCCGGACCGACCGGGTCCGGGGCCGGCTGGACGCGGTGCTGGTGGCGGCCCGGATCGCGCCGCTGACCCGGCACATCGGGCTGGTGCCGACGGCGGTCACGACGCACACCGAGCCGTTCCACCTGTCGAAGGCGGTGGCAACCCTGGACTTCGTCAGCCGGGGCCGGGCCGGGGTGCGGGTGAAGGTGTCGGCCCGGGCCGACGAGGTCGGGCACTTCGGCCGCCGCGCGCCGAGCACGCTGCGGCTGGAGGAGCTGGACTCCCCCGCCGGGCTGGCCGCGCTGGCCGAGTTCTTCGGCGAGGCCGAGGACTACGTCGAGGTGCTGCGCCGGCTGTGGGACAGCTGGGAGGACGACGCCGAGATCCGGGACGCGGCGACCGGCCGGTTCATCGACCGGGACAAGCTGCACTACATCGACTTCGAGGGCTCCCGGTTCTCGGTCCGCGGCCCGTCCATCACGCCCCGCCCGCCGCAGGGCCAGCCGCTGGTCACGGCGCTCGCCCACCGCGGTGAGCCGTTCCGGCTGGCGGGCCGGTCGGCCGACCTGGCGTTCGTGACGCCGCGCGACGCGGACGACGCCCGGGCGATCGTGGCCGAGGTCCGGGCGGCCCAGGAGGCGGCCGGCCGGGCGGACGAGACGGTGCACGTCTTCGCCGACCTGGTGGTGTTCCTGGAGGAGCGGCCGGGCTCGGCGGCCGAGCAGTTGGCGCGGCTGAACGCGGCGGCGGGCGCCGAGTACACCAGCGACGCCCGGGTGTTCACCGGCACCTCCACCGAACTGGCCGACCTGCTGGCCGAGTTGGCGCAGTCCGGGCTGTCGGGCTTCCGGCTGCGGCCGGGCCGGCTGCCGTACGACCTGGAGCGGATCACCCGCGACCTGGTGCCGGAGCTGCAGCGCCGGGGGCTGTTCCGCACCGCCTACGAGGCGTCCACCCTGCGCGGGCTGCTGGGCCTGCCGCGCCCCGCCAACCGCTACGCCGCCGGCACCGCCGGCACCGCTGCCGCCGACCCTTCCGGCCCCGCCGGCACCGGCACCGCTGCCACCGCCGCCACCACCGCCGTCGGCGCCTGAACTCCGAAGGAAAACCAGCGACATGAGCAACGAGAGCAGCAGCGGCAAGCCGCTCAAGCGGATCCACCTGGCGGCGCACTTCCCGGGCGTGAACAACACCACGGTGTGGAGCGACCCGCAGGCGGGCAGCCAGATCGAGTTCGACTCCTTCGCGCACCTGGCGCGGACCGCCGAGCGGGCAAAGTTCGACTTCCTGTTCCTGGCCGAGGGCCTGCGGCTGCGCGAGCAGAACGGCCTGATCTACGACCTGGACGTGGTCGGCCGCCCGGACACCTTCACCGTGCTGGCGGCGCTGGCGGCGGTCACCGACCGGCTCGGCCTGGCCGGCACGATCAACTCGACCTTCAACGAACCGTACGAGGTGGCACGGCAGTTCGCCTCGCTGGACCACCTCTCGGCGGGCCGCTCGGCGTGGAACGTGGTGACCTCCTGGGACGCCTTCACCGGGGAGAACTTCCGGCGCGGCGGCTTCCTGCGCGAGGAGGACCGGTACGCCCGGGCCCGGCAGTTCCTGGAGGCGTCCTGGGAGCTGTTCGACTCCTGGCGCGGGGACGAAGTACTGGCCGACCCGGCTTCCGGGGAGTTCCTCGGCGACCCGGGGGCGGGCGAATTCGCCTACCGCAGCAGCGAGTTCGACATCGCCGGCCGGTTCGACGTGCCGCGCTCCCCGCAGGGCCGTCCGGTGATCTTCCAGGCGGGCGACTCCGAGCAGGGCCGCGAGTTCGCCGCCGCCTCGGCGGACGCGATCTTCTCCCGACACGGCACGCTGGACGCCGGGAAGGCGTTCTACGCGGACGTGAAGGGCCGGCTGGCCCGGTACGGGCGCTCGCCCGACTCGCTGAAGATCCTGCCCGCGGTGACCTTCGTACTGGGCGAGACCGACGCGGAGGCGCACGAGAAGGCCGAGCAGATCCGCCGCCTGCAGGTCAGCGGGCAGACCGCGATCAAGCTGCTGGAGCAGGTCTGGAACCGGGACCTCTCCGACCTCGACCCGGAGGGGCCGCTGCCGGAGGTGGACCCGCTGGTCGGCGAGCACACCCTGGCCCGGGGGCGGGCCTCGGTCCGGATGAACCGGGACCCGCTGGCGGTGGCCCGCGAGTGGCGGGCGCTGGCCGAGGCGAAGAACCTCTCCGCCCGGGAGGTGGTGATCGAGGTGACCGGCCGCCAGTCCTTCATCGGCACCCCGGCCCGGATCGCCGAGGAGCTGAACCGCTTCGTCCAGGAGGACGCGAGCGACGGCTTCATCCTGGCCCCGCACCTGACGCCCGGCGGCCTGGACGAGTTCGCCGACACCGTCGTGCCGCTGCTCCAGGAGCGCGGCGTGTTCCGCACCGAGTACGAGGGCAGCACCCTGCGCGAGCACCTCGACCTGCCGCCCCTCACCAACGCCCTTACGAAGGAAACGATATGACGACCGCTCAAGAGACCGTCGACACCGCCGAGTTCACCCGCGAGTGGGAGGAGTGGCACGCGGCGAGCCAGCGTTCGCTGACCGACCCGCACGGCTTCCTCGCCGTCACCTCGCTGCACTGGCTGGACACCGAACCGGCCCGCTTCCCGGACGCGCCGGGCAGCTGGTGGACCGCCCCCGACGGGGTGTGGGTCGAGCTGGCCGAGGACGAGGAACTCGTCCTGGACGGCGAGCCGGTGCGCGGCCGGCACCACTTCGGCGTGCTGCCGGAGCGGGCCAGCGTGTACGCGACGGCGGGCGGGGCGGTGATCGAGGTCGCCAAGCGCGGCGGCCACGACATCCTCCGGCCCCGGCACCCCGACAACCCGCTGCTGCGCGACTTCACCCGCACCCCCGCGTACGCGCCGGACCCGAACTGGGCGCTGACCGGCCGCTACCTGCCGTTCGCGGAGCCGCGCCCGGTGACCGTGGGCGCGGTCACCGAGGGGCTGCAGCACGTGTACGACTCCCCCGGCGAGATCGAGTTCACCCTGCCGGGCGACGGCGGCACCCACCGGCTGACCGCGTTCAACGGCCACCTGCCGGGCAGCCTGCTGGTGCTGTTCACCGACGCCACCTCGGGCGTCACCACGTACGCCGCCAACCGGTCGCTGACCGTCCCGGCGCCGGACGCGGAGGGCCGGGTCACGGTCGACTTCAACCGGGCCACCAACCTGCCCTGCGCCTACACCGACCTGGCGACCTGCCCGCTGCCGCCCGCCGGGAACCGCCTCCCGTCGGCGGTCGAGGCCGGTGAGCGGATCCCGCTGGAGCGCGGCGGCCGGCCGTAGCACCCCGGGCGGCCGGGCCCCGGAGACTCCCCTCCGGGGCCCGGCTCTTCTCTCCGCCCGGCTCTTCTCTCCGCCCGTCGGCTCTCTCCGCCCGCCGCCTTTCTCCGCCCGTCGTCCGCCGGGGCGTCGACGGCCCGGCGGAACAGGCGTGCCGCGGAACAGGCGTGCCGCGGAACAGGCGTGCCCGGGCCGGAACCGGAGCCCGGCGGGGACGGACCGGGCCCGGCCGTCCCCCACTCCCGGGAGGTGCTCACCGCCCGGGCGCCTTCCGGCCGGGCAGGGCCTGGACCACCAGGGCGAACAGCGCGGTGGCGGCCAGCACGTACCACAGGCAGGCCCGGAACGCGGCCGGGACGGCGTCGGGGCCGGGGGTGTCGGCCAGCACCCGGTAGAAGACCAGGCCGATCAGGGCGACGCCGAGCGCGTTGCCGACCTGGAGTCCGGTGGTCAGCACGCCGCCGGCCGAGCCGGCGCTCGCGGCCGGGACGCGGGCCAGCACGGTGGCGGTCAGCGGGGCGAAGGACAGGCCCATGCCGCAGCCGTCCAGCAGCAGGCCGGGCACCAGCCACCACAGGCCGCGGTCGGAGCCGCTGACGGCCCACAGTTCCAGCAGCAGTCCGGCCGCCCGCAGCGCGCAGCCCATCGTGACGGCGTGCCGGCCGATCCGGGCGGCCAGGTGCCGGGCGTTGGCGGAGGCGGCGACGTAGCCGACGCCGAGCACGCTGAACACCAGGCCGGAGCCGATCGGCGCGAGGTGGCGGCCCTGCTGGAGGTAGAGCGCGAACACCAGGAAGTACGAGGCCATCGAGGCCCAGAAGGTGAGCTGGGCGGCCAGGCCGGCGGTGAAGGCGCGTTCCCGGAACAGCGCCAGGTCGAGCGAGGGCGAGCCGCCGGAGCGGCGCAGCCGGCGCTGGTGGAGGGTGAACGCGGCGAGCAGCGGCGGCCCGGCGGCGAGCAGCAGCCAGGTCCACAGCGGCCAGCCGCGTTCGCGGCCCTCGATCAGCGGTAGGCAGATCGCGGTCAGCCCGGCGGTGACCAGCAGCAGGCCGGTGAGGTCGAGCCGGGGCCGGCCGGGGGCCTTGGACTCGGGCAGCAGGCGGGCGGCGGCGGTCGCGGCGGCCAGTCCGATCGGCAGGTTGACCAGGAAGCAGGCCCGCCAGCCGAGGCCGAACAGGTCGGCGCGGATCAGCACGCCGCCGATCAACTGGCCGAACACGGCGGCGATCCCGGAGGCGGCGGCGTACCAGCTGACCGCCCGGGCCCGGGCCGGGCCCTGGTAGGAGGTGGTGATGACCCCGAGCACCTGGGGAGCCATCAGGGCGGCCGCGGCGCCCTGCAACACCCGTCCGGCGATCAGGAGTTCGGCGTTGGGTGCGGCTCCGGCGGCGACGGAGGCGGCGGTGAACAGGGTCATCCCGAGGGCGAGGACGCGTCGGCGCCCGTACAGGTCGCCGAGTCGGCCGCCGGTGATCAGGCCGACGCCGTAGGTCAGCGCGTAGGCGGCGACGACGAGTTGGATCTGGGCGTCGGTGGCGCGCAGGTCCTGCTGGAGGGCGGGGACGGCGACGTTGACGATGAAGAAGTCGAGTCCGGCGAGGAAGACGCCGGTGAGGACGATCGGCAGGGTGGCGCGGTGCGGCCCCGGCGGCGGGGTCGTGGTCGGGGCGGCCGCGGGCGCGGTGGTGCTGTCGGTCATGGGCGAGCGGGCTCCTGCGGGTGCGACTGCGGGAAGGGCGGGCCCGCGCCGCTCCGCCCCGGGGTGGGGCGGGGCGCGGTGCGCGCTCCACTCTTCCCGGGCCCGCCGGGTGCCTCAACTACCTGACAGGTAGGTGGCGGTGTCGTCGTCGGCCGGGAAGAAGCTCTCGATGATCAGCTCGGAGGAGGTCAGGTCGCGGGCGGTGCCGAAGGTGGTGAAGGTCGCGAGGAAGGACAGCACCCGCTCTCCGCACCGCAGTTCGAGCGGGAGCATGATCTCGTCGGGGCCGGGGATGTCGGCCTCGGGCACCGGCTGCTCGCACGGGTAGCCGAGCAGTTCCTCGTACAGCGGCCGGAGGTTCCCGTCGAGGGCCGAACGGCGGGCCAGCCCGGTGAGCAGTTTTCCGCGCCACCGGCCGAGGTTGACGATCCGGGGGGCCATCCCGTCGGGGTGCAGGGCCAGCCGCAGGACGTTCACCGGCGGCCGGAGCAGGTGCGCGGCGACGCCCTCGGTGAACAGCCGGTCGAACGGTTCGTTGGACGCGATGACGTCGCGCCGGCCGTCCATCACCACGGCCGGGTAGGGGTGGTGGCCGCGCAGCACCCGTCGGACCGCGTCCAGGACGGGCCGCATCGCCGGGTCGTCGAGCGGCTTCTCGTGGAACACGGGCGCGTAACCGGCGGCCAGCAGCAGCGCGTTGCGCTCACGCGGCGGCACGTCCAGGTGTTCGGCCAGCCGCAGCACCATCTCGCGGCTCGGCTGTGAGCGCCCGGTCTCCACGAAGCCGACGTGCCGGGCCGAGACGCCCGCCAGGTGGGACAGTTCCAGTTGGCTGACTCCGCGCCGCCGCCGCCACTGCGCCAACAGCGGCCCCACCTGCGTCCGTTCGACCGCTTCCGCCGTCACCTTCGCCCCCTCCCGGTGCCCGGCCCCAATCTACTCCGGTCGACGGGCGCGCCGCTCAGCGCGCGGCGGACCCCCGCAGGGCCTGCCGGGCCCCGGCGTGCGCGTCGCCGCGGGTGTGCCAGCCCCAGTGGCGGATCCGGCACAGCGCCCAGTACTTGGCCGGGTAGAGCACCAGCAGGGTCAGCAGCACGTCGGCGGGGGCGGCCCAGAGCAGGCGCAGCAGCCGGGCGCGCAGGGGCAGGCCGGGGCGCTGCAGCACGTACTGGGCGGCCTCCAGGTAGCGGACGAACAGGTAGGAAGCGGCGACGGCCCACGGGTTCGGCGGGTGGGGGCGGAGGAGGGCGCCGGTGAGGAGCACCGCGGCCAGCGCCGGCAGGGCGGTCCACTGCACCACCGCCAGCAGCGGGAAGAAGAGCTGTCCCCAGGAGAGGTTGGTGACGGCGAACGGCAGCGCCGCCCAGGCGGACTTGCCCCAGCGCACCCGCTGCTGGAAGGTGCCGCGCAGGGTGTGCGGCATGACGGAGTGCACGAGCGCGTCGTGGACGGCGACGACCCGGCCGCGCAGCTGGGCGTACATGGTCAGTCGGCGGTCGTCGCCGCTGGTCCCCGAGGTGACGTAGTCGGCGAGGTTGTCGAACAGGACGGGCGCCCGGTAGAGCGACAGCGCGCCGGAGGTGGTCTCGACGACGCCGAACAGCGAGCGGGAGGCGCGGCTGAGCAGGCAGGAGGTCCCGATGTTGAGGTCCACCACCCGGGTGAGCGCGTTCTGCCGGTGGTTGCGGGTGAGGACGACGCCGGTGGCGGCCGTCACCCGGGGGTCGCTCATCGCCCGCAGCAGGTGTTCCAGCGCGTCGTCGTCGGCGACCGAGTCGGAGTCCACGGTGAGGACGAAGTCCCATTCCGCGGGCCGCAGTTCGGCCAGTACGGCGGCCTGGGCGCGGCGCTTGCCCGCGTTGTCCTGCCGGTGGAAGCGGACCCGGGGGTGGTCGAAGGGGCGGACGGGGTACCGGGCGGAGCCGTCGTCGACCACGTGGATCTCGTCGACCGGCCGGGTCTGCCGCAGCAGGGCCCGCAGGGTGTCGTCGAGGAGTTGCGGGTCCTCCTCGTAGGCGGGGACGATCGCCACCACCCGGCCGGGGGCGACCGGTCCGCGCCCGCGCCGGAGGTTGGCCCGGGAGGCGATCAGGCACAGCAGGACCAGCGCGCCGCCGAGCAGGTAGAGCACCGTCAGGGCGGGGCGGGCGTGGGGGTTGAGCAGCGTGCGGCAGGCCACGATCCAGGCCGCCATGCCCGCGACACCGAGTACGCACGCCACCGCGCCGCTAGTGCGGTTCATGGCGGTTCCCCCGGTTCGCCCACCGGTAGAGCGCCGCGCCGCCGAGGACCATGGCGACGACGACCGCCAGGACCCACTCGTAGGCGACGCTCGCACCGAGCAGGGTGATGGTGGCTCCGGTCTGGGCCAGGCTCTCTCGTCCGTACATCGCACACCTCCGCCGTCGATGCTCGGCCACCCCGTCCGCGGCGGCGGGCAGGCTTACCGTGGCGCGGGGTGGAGCCACCCGGGCGGGGGAACGCCGGGTCCGCCCCCGCCCCCACCCGGCGCGGGGGCGGACCCGGCGGGTGTCAGCCGATGGTGCTCTGCGGGCCGGCGTACTGGGCGAGCAGCGCGGGCACGTCCTTGGCCTGGTCCAGGGTGTACGGGTAGAAGGAGGACGGGGTGAAGGTGGTGCCGTTGGTCTGCTGCTTGCCGGTGCTGTTGACCACGATGCTGCCGCTCTGGCTCAGCGCGGCGGCGGAGGTGTCGTTGTAGTAGGGGTTGTTGACGTGGTCGTAGTAGCTGTTCTCGATCACCGTCCTGGAGGCGCCGCGCGAGAGGTTGCCGTAGGAGGCGACGTTCTGCAGGTAGTTGTTGTAGAGGTGGGCGTAGGCGACGTTGTCCACGCTGGGGTTGCGCTGGTTGGTGTCGTGGATCCAGTTGTGGTGGATGGTGATCCGGGCGGTGACGTTGTCGGTCCAGCCGATGCCGAACGCCTTGTTCTCCTCGCCGAGGACGTTCCAGGAGACGGTGAGGTAGCTGGTGTCCTTCCGGCTGTCGATCAGGCCGTCGTTCATCCGCTCGATCCGGTTGTGGTCGATCCACACGTGGTCGGCGGTGTCCATCTGGATGCCGTCGTAGTCGTACACCTTGTCGTCCGGGTCGTCGTCGGCCATCTGCGCGTCCCGGATGGTGAGGTTGCGCAGGATCACGTTGTGGACGCCGGTGCCGAGGAAGAACCCGCCGTGGACGATCTCGCCCGCCGTGCCGACGCCGACGATGGTCTTGTCCGACTTCACCGGGATCTCGTGGCCGTACGGGGAGGCGGTGACGGCCGCCGCGACCCGGATCGTGTAGGGGCCGTCCGCCGTCGCGTACTTGACCAGGTCGGCGTAGCTGGTGACGGTGACGGTCGGTCCGGCCGCGCCGCCGGTCGTCCCGCCGCCGGTGGAGGCGAAGCCGTCCGCGGTGTTCGACCAGGTCCGTCCGGTGTCGACGGGGCGGAAGGCCCACTGCTTGTTGGTGTTGGCCGTGCAGGTCTCCTGGATCACCGGCGTCCCCGAGGTCGTCGACGCGCCCTGGTCACTGATGCACAACCCGCTGCGCACACTGACCACCTGGAACGTCCCCGACCCGCTCGCCACCAGCGACCACTGCTGGTTGCTCTGCCCCGCCCCGCACCCCCACTGCTGCAACTGCACACCGCTCACCGTCGAACCCGACGGCACGTCCACGCACATCCCGCTCTTCACGTTCACCAACTGGTAGACGCCCGAGGAGACCGGCACCAACCGGAACTGCTGATTGCTCTGCCCGCTACCGCACCCCCACTGCTGCAACTTCGTCCCCGACGCCGTCGAACCCGACGGCACGTCCAGACACATCCCGCTCTTCACCACCGCCAACTGGTACGTCCCCGCCGTCGGCAGGGTGACGGCCTCGGCCGGGGCGCCGAGGACCGAGACGGTGCCCGCGCCGAGCAGCAGGGCCGCGGCGGTGGCGGTCAGGCGGCGGGTGGTGGTGGCTCGCATGGTGGTGTCCCTTCGAACGGCGGTGGTGGTCATCGGACGGGGTTCCAGCCGTCGGCGCCCGCCAGGTACTTCTGCGGGGTGTACGCGGCGGCCTGGGCGTCGGTGAGCTGCGGGCGGTTGGCGTTCACGCCCGCGCCCGCGCCGGTGTTGCGGTACTCGAAGTACCGGGCCTGCTGCCAGGTGCTGGTGGACATGTTCGTCCAGGGCTGCGCGGTGGCGATGGTGTCGGTCAGCACCGACTCCCGGTACACCACCTGCGCGTCCTGCCGCCAGGGCCGCCCCAGCTGGGTCTTGCCGGCGGTCGTGCCGTCCACCGTCGAGCGGTAGAACAGGAAGCCGTAGGCCCGGGCGGCCGGGGTGCTGGCGGCGGTGATCGGGCCGCCGGTGGTGCGCTTCTCGTGGATCCGGCAGTTGTCGAACACGGCGACGCCGCCGCCGTAGATGAAGTCGACCGTCCCTTCGACGTACGAGCCGACGACGTACGTCCGGGCGCTCTCGTTGACCAGGAAGGTGTCCTGGTCGCCCAGCAGCCGCACGTTGTCCAGCAGCGCCCGGTCGGCGTCCAGGTAGAGCGCGAGCGCCTGGTCGCCGGTGTCGGAGCTGTTCTCGTCGAAGTCGTTGCTGAGGGTGAGGTTGGTCGCCGTGAAGTCGTGGCCCTGGGCGACCACGGTGGCGCTGCCCGAGGTGCCGTAGCTGCCGGCGTTCCGGTTGCCGACCAGCACCACGTCCGCCGGGCCCGCGCCCAGGCCCTGGAGGGTGACGAACGGCTTGTCGGCGGGGACGGTGACCTTCTCCCGGTAGGTGCCGGGCTTGATGGTGATCACCACCCGGCTGGCGTTCCCGCTGCCGACGGCGTCGATCGCCGCCTGCACGGTGCGGTAGCGGCCGGTGCCGTCCTGCGCGACGGTCGGCGCGGCGGTGCTGCCGACGGGGCGGAAGGCCCACTGCTTGTTGGTGTTGGCCGTGCAGGTCTCCTGGATCACCGGCGTCCCCGAGGTCGTCGACGCCCCCTGGTCACTGATGCACAACCCGCTGCGCACACTGACCACCTGGAACGTCCCCGACCCGCTCGCCACCAGCGACCACTGCTGGTTGCTCTGCCCCGCCCCGCACCCCCACTGCTGCAACTGCACACCGCTCACCGTCGAACCCGACGGCACGTCCACGCACATCCCGCTCTTCACGTTCACCAACTGGTAGACGCCCGAGGAGACCGGCACCAACCGGAACTGCTGATTGCTCTGCCCGCTACCGCACCCCCACTGCTGCAACTTCGTCCCCGACGCCGTCGAACCCGACGGCACGTCCAGACACATCCCGCTCTTCACCACCGCCAACTGGTACGTCCCCGCCACCGGCAGGGTGACGGCCTCGGCCGGGGCGGCCGTCACCACCCCCGCCCCGAGCACCACCGCGGCCACCGCCGCGCCACGCAATCTTCCGGACATCGGTCCGCCCTCTCTGCACAGGGAGCCCTCGCTGCCGGCCGGGTCGGCCCGCAGCACCCCTGTAGACGGGCGGCGGTATGACGGGATGACAAAAACTTTTCAGCGGGATTTCGGCCGGCCCCTCGGGGCGGGCACGCGGAAGGGCGCCCGACCGTCGGCCGGGCGCCCCTCACCGCACTGGTGCGATTCCGCGCTGGTGCGATGCCGCGCTGGTGCGTCGGCGCGGCTGCGTCAGATGTCGCGGAAGACCTCGATCTGCGCGCCCACCGAGTTGAGCCGGGCCGCCAGGTCCTCGTAGCCGCGGTTGATCACGTAGACGTTGCGCAGGATCGAGGTGCCCTCGGCGGCCAGCATCGCCAGCAGCAGCACCATCGCGGGGCGCAGCGCGGGCGGGCACATCATCTCGGCGGCGCGCCAGCGGGTCGGGCCCTCGACCAGGACGCGGTGCGGGTCCATGAGTTGGACGCTGGCGCCGACCCGGCCGAGTTCGGTGAGGTAGACCGAGCGGTTCTCGTACACCCAGTCGTGGACCAGCGTGCTGCCGTGCGCGCAGGCGGCGATGGCGGCGAAGAACGGCAGGTTGTCGATGTTGATGCCGGGGAACGGCATCGGGTGGATCTTGTCGATCGGCGCGACCAGCTTGGAGGGGCGCACGGTGAGGTCGGTGAGCCGGGTGCGGCCGTTGGCGGCCGGGTACTCGGGGCCGCGCTCGCAGTCGAGGCCCATCTCGTCCAGGACGGCGAGCTCGATCTCGATGAACTCGATCGGGACGCGCCGGATGGTGAGTTCGGAGTCGGTGACGACGGCCGCGGTGAGCAGGCTCATCGCCTCGACCGGGTCCTCGGAGGGGGCGTAGTCGACGTCGGCGTCGATGACGGCCTTGCCGTGCACGGTGAGGGTGGTGGTGCCGATGCCCTCGACCCTGACGCCGAGCAGTTCCAGGAAGAAGCACAGGTCCTGGACCATGTAGTTGGCGCTGGCGTTGCGGATGACGGTGGTGCCGGGGTGCCGGGCGGCGGCCAGCAGCACGTTCTCGGTGACGGTGTCGCCGCGTTCGGTGAGCACGATCGGGCGCTGCGGACGGACGCCGCGGTCGACGGTGGCCCGGTAGGTGCCGGTGGTGGCGCTGACGTGCAGGCCGAACTGGCGCAGCGCCGACAGGTGCGGCTGGACGGTGCGGGTGCCGAGGTCGCAGCCGCCCGCGTAGGGGATCTCGAAGCGGTCGGCGCGGTGCAGCAGCGGGCCGAGGAACATCAGGATGCTGCGGGTGCGCCGGGCAGCGTCCTCGTCCATGCCGGAGAGGTCGAGTTCGGCGGGCGGGGTGATCTCCAGGTCGGTGCCGCCGTTGGTCCAGCGGTGGCGGACGCCGATGCTGGCGAGCACCTCCAGCAGCCGGTAGACCTCTTCGATCCGGGCCGCGCGCCGCAGGGTGGTGCGGCCGGTGGTGAGCAGGGAGGCGGCGAGCAGCGCGACGCAGGCGTTCTTGCTGGTGCGGACCTCGATGCTGCCGGAGAGCGGGCGGCCGCCGACCACCCGCAGGTTCATCGGCCCGGCCACGCCGAGCGAGACGATCTCGCTGTCGAGCGCCTCGCCGATCCGGGCGACCAGGTCCAGGCCGATGTTCTGGCCGCCGGACTCGATCCGGGCCACCGCGCTCTGGGTGGTGCCGAGGGCGGTGGCGAGCTGGCTCTGCGTCCAGCCCTTGTGGGTGCGGGCGGCGCGGACGAGCTTGCCGATGCGGGAGAGGTAGTCTTCGCTCACCGCGTGAACATATCTCACCTGTGCGATACGGCGCACATCTGCTGGCCGTTCCCGGGCGTGTCGGGGGACGGCCGGGGACCGCCGGGGAACGGACGGGGGCCACCGGGGGGCCGGACGGGGACCGCCGGGAGGAGGCCGGGTACCGAACCGCTTTACTGACCGGGCGGGGTCATGCCAGGATGCGGACCCCGGTGCGGTCGGTCGGGGACGGAGAGGGGTGGCGGCGGTGCTCGCGGACGGTCGGCGGGAGGCGGTGACGGACGTCCCGCGACTGGTGACGGCGGCCCAGCAGGGGGACGCGGCGGCGCTGGAACGGCTGCTGGGCGCGCACCTGCCGCTGGTCTACAACCTGCTGGCCCGGACGGTCGGCCCGACGGACGCCGACGACCTGACCCAGGAGACCATGCTGCGGGCGGTGCACGGGCTGGCGGGCCTGCGCGAACCCGAACGTTTCAGGTCCTGGCTGGTGGCCATCGCCTACCGCCGGGCCCAGGAGCACGGGCGCCGCCGGACGGTGGAACTGCCGCACCGCTTCGAGGCGTTGGACGTCCCCGACCCGGGCACCGACTTCGCCGACCGGAGCGTCGCCGAACTGCTGCTCTCCGCCCAGCGCCGCGAACTCGTGCGCGCCACCGCCTGGTTGGACCAGGCCGACCGCCAACTGCTGGCCCTGTGGTGGCAGGAGACCGACGGCACCCTCACCCGCACCGAGCTCGCCGCCGCGCTCGGCCTCCAACCCGCACACGCCGCCGTCAAGTTGAAGCGGATGAAGGCCCAACTCGACCTGGTCCGCGCCCTGGTGCGGGCCTTGGACGCCACGCCCCGCTGCGCCGGGCTCGAACGGGCCGCCGCCGGGTGGGACGGCCGGCCCGGCTCGGTGTGGCGCAAGCGGCTGGCCCGGCACCTGCGCGAGTGCGCCGCCTGCGAGGACCGCGCCACCGGCCTGGTCGCCCCGGAACGGCTGCTGCCCGGCCTCGGCGTGCTGCTGGTGCCGGACCGGCTCGCGGACGGGCTGGGCGCCGCGCTGCGCAAGGGCGTCCCCGCCGCGGGCCGGACCGCCGCGGCCCGGACCGCCGGGTGGACGGCGGCGGGCACCGTCGCCGCGGCGACGGCGGTGCTGCTGGCCGTCGTCCCGTGGTCGGGCCCGGACTCCCCCGCCCCGCAGCCCCCCGCACCCGTCACGGCCGCGGCCACGCCCACGATCGCTGCCACGCAGGCGCCGCCGCCCTCCGAAGCCCCCTCGGCGTCCCCGTCCCCGTCCCCCTCCCCCACCGCGTCCGCCCGGCCCGCGGCCCCCGGCCCCGGCGTGGCGGTCGCGGACCTGTACGTCGCGCCGGACGGTTCGGACGACGCGGACGGCTCGCTGGCGCACCCGTTCGCCTCCCTGGCCCGGGCCGCGTCCGCCGTCCGGCCGGGGCAGACCATCGCGCTGCGCGGCGGCACCTACCGGCTGGCGGCGCCGGTGGGCATCACCGCGGCGGGCACCGCCGGGCAGCGGATCACGCTCTCCGCCTACCGCGACGAGCACCCGGTGCTGGACGCCGCCGCGCTGCCCGCCTCCGCCTGGGCGGTCACCCAGAGCGGCGGCTTCTGGACCGTCCAGGGCCTGGAACTGCGCGGCGCGGCGGGCCACGGCTGGGTGTGCACCGGCTGCCGCTCGATGGTGTTCCAACGCCTCGCCTTCCACGGCAACGGCCGCTCGGGGCTGCTGCTGCGGGACACCGGGACGAGCGGGAACGCGGTGCTGGACAGCGACTTCTACGACAACCGGGACGCGGCCGGCACCGCGGGCATCGGGCTGGGCCTGACCTTCGGCTCGGGCGCGGGCAACGTGGTGCGCGGCAACCGCTTCCACGGCAACGCCACCGACGGCCTCGACCTGGGCGGCTTCACCGACCCGGTGACGGTGGACAGCAACTGGTCGTACCGCAACGGCAACGGCTTCACCCTGGGCGGCGGGGGCGGCCGCGCCCCGGTGGCGCACCTGGTGGCCAACAACGCGGCCTGGGACAACTCCGGTCTGGGCTTCAACGACGAGGGCAACCCGGGCGGGCTGCGGCTGACCGGCAACTCCGCCTTCCGCAACGCCCTGGTCGGCTTCTACCTGCCGGACGCGGCGGCCGAGCTGGCCGCCAACGCCGCCCTCGGCAACGGCCGGGACGTCCAGCGCGCCCCGAAGTCCCGCTCATCCGGCAACAGTTGGGACGCCCCGGCCGCCGACCTGTTCGCCTCCACCGACCCGGCCGGCGCCGAGGGCCCGCGCCCGGCCGACGGCTCGCTGCCCGCCGGCGCCTTCCTGCTGCCCCGCACGGCGGCCGGCGCCACCATGACCGAGCAGCACGGCTCCTGACGCCCGGCCCGGGGTCCTCAGCGCAGCCGCCGGGCGGACGCGGCCCGCCGGGTGTCGGCCGGTCCGCTGTCGAGCAGGTCGTCGGTGCGGTGCATGAACGCGGTCGCGGCGATCACGTGCGGGACGGTCGCGGGCGGCAGCAGCAGCCCGGCAGCCAGCGCCACCTCCCGCTCGTACGCCACCACCCGCTCCCGTTCCCGCCCGTACCCGGCCCGCAGTTCCGGCTCCCGCACCCCCGCCGCGTCCAACGCCCGCTCCCAGCCGCCCACCCGTCCCCCTCTCCTCGTCCGTTCCGGCCGGTCCCCATCCGGCCGACCCCGCGGTGCCCCGGTTCCCACCGGGCCCTTTCCGGTCGCGGAACGGCCCGCCGGCTCAGCGGGCGGGCTTGTGCCAGGTCAGCGAGTAGCGGCGCAGCAGGTGCCGCCGGTAGCGGACGCCGGGCAGCAGGCGGCGGGCCTCGGCGCGGACCCGGCCGTAGCCCATCCGCGGGTCGGCGACCGGCATGCCGGCGGGGGCACTGGCCCGGCGGAGCACTTTGACGGCCCGGACGAGCGGGGCGGCGGCGATCAGGAAGGCCCGTTCGGCGGGGGTGCTCTCGCGGGCGATCCCGACGACCACCAGGGTGCCGCCGGGGCGCAGCAGTTCGCGCATCCGGGTGAGCGCGGCGGTGAAGTCCATGTGGTGGACGGCGGTCACCGAGCAGATGAAGTCGTAGCCCGCGGCGGGGAGTTCGGCGGTGAGGAAGTCGCCCTCCAGGAAGTCGGCCGCGGGCTTCCCGGCCGTCTGCCGCCGGGCTTCGGCGATCATCTCCGGCGAGCTGTCGATGCCGGTGACCCGGGCCGCCCGGCCGCTCAGTTTCCGCACCAGCAGCCCGTCCCCGCACCCGACGTCGAGCGCGGCGCCGCACCCGGGCGGGACCTTGCGCAGGATGCCGGGGTGCCTGGCGACGTTGGTGTTCCAGTACGGCCGGGGGTCGGGCTGCGGCATCCGTCCATGCTAGTGCCGCGTCAGGCAGCCTTTGCCGTGGAGGAGCGGCGTCCGGTGCGTGCTATCGGCGTGCCGGCCGGAAGCCCTCGTACTGGATGTACTCGGGTTTTCGGCCGGTGCGGCGAGAGTGCGTGCCGAGGGGGCACCTCCCAGCCCCCCTTGGGGCTGGGGGAGTCGCGACGGGCGAAGGTTGCCTGACGCGGGACTAGGCGGCCGGGGGCGGTCAACTGCCCGGTTCGGCCCGGAGGGCGAGGACCCGGGTGAGGCCGGAGGGGTAGGGGAGGGTGCGGGCGAGGTGGTCGGCGCGGGTGAGGGCGGTGCGGGCGGTGGCGCCGTCGCCGAGGCGGGTGGCGGCGGTGGCGTGGGCGATCAGGGCCTCGGTCTCGGCGAGGCGTTCGCCGGTGCTGCGGGCGCGGGCGGCTTCGGCGGCGGCGATCCGGGCGGCTTCGGCGGGGCGTCCGGCGGCGAGGTGGGCGTAGGCGGCGAGTTCGGGGGCCCGTTCGGCGGCGCCGTCGCCGAGGGCGGCGAGGGCGCCGTCCGGGTCGGCGGCGCGCAGGGCGTACAGGGCGCGGGCGCGCCGCACTTCGTGGTGGGCCTGCTGGTCCTCGGGGGTGCCGGCCCGCTCCAGGAGGGCGGCGGCGCGTTCGGGGTCGCCGGTGCGCAGCAGGACGCGGGCGAGGACGGCCAGGGCGTAGGGCAGCGACCAGGCGTCGTCCCAGGCGGCGCCGGCGACGGCGGCTTCGGCGTACTGGGCGGCGGTGTCGTTCTCCTCCAGCAGGAGGTGGAGTTCGGCGAGGTTGAGCTGTTCGAAGGCGGTGGCGACGGGGTCGCCGGACTGCCGGGCGTGGTCGAGGGCCTGTCGGCCGAAGCGGACGGCGTCGTGCAGGCGGCCGTGCCGGCGGGCGTTCTCGCGCAGGGTGGAGAGCACGGCGCCGAGCAGGGTGGGTTCGCCGTACGCCTGGGCGGGGGCGAGGGCGCGGTCGCCGGCCTCGCGGGCTTCGCCGAAGCGGCCGGCCAGGCCGAGGTTGATGGCCTGCATGGCGTGCGAGCGGGCTTGCAGGAGCTGGCCGGTGGGGCCGGGGACGTGCTCGGCGGGCTGCTGGGCGCGGCGGGCGGCCCGGTGGGCGTCCTGGTAGCGGCCGTGGACCTGGTCGAGGTTGGAGCGGGCCAGGTGGTGCAGGGCGCGGGCCTCGGGGCCGGTGTCCTCGCCGGGCGGGTGGGCGCGCAGGACGGCGTCGGCGCTCTCCGACTCGCCGGTGCGGAAGAGCGCCTCGGCGAGGTGGGCGGCGGCGATGACGGTGTCGTCCCGGTCGCCGCGGGCCAGGAACTCGGCGAGCGCGCTGCGCAGCACCTCGGCGGCGCGGCCGGGTTCGCCCATCCGGCGCAGGACCTGGCTGTGGGCGAGGCGGGCGCGGGCGGCGTCGACGTCGAGGCGGGCGACCAGGTCGCGGTAGTAGCGGTCGGCGGTGTCGTTGGCGTAGAGCGCGGCGGCGCGTTCGGCGGCGCGGCGCAGGTAGTCGGCGGCGCGCGGGTCGTCGGCGCGGGTGAAGTGCGAGGCGAGGGCGTCGACGGCGTCGGGGCGGCGGCGTTGGACGGCCTGGGCGTAGGAGGCGTGCAGTTGGCGGCGGCGGACGGCGGAGAGTCCGTCGTAGCAGGTGAGCCGGACGAGCGGGTGGCGGAAGGCGAGTCCGGCTTCGGCGCGTCCGGCGGTGACGACCTGGCGTTCTTCGACCAGGGCGGCGGCGATGGCGTGTTCGACGGCGTCGGCGGCGGCGGCGCCGGTGACGGGCGGGTGCAGGCCGTGTTCGGCGACGTCGAGGAGTTCGGCGAGGGCCGCCTCGACGCCGGCCACCGACAGCGCCTCCACGAAGCGGCGGGCGGCCGGGTCGAGCTTCAGGAGCCGTTCGCCGACCAGGTCGCGCACCCCGGCGGGGGGCTGGTCCGGGGCCTCACCCCGGGCGAGTTCGAGGGCGAACAGCGGGTTGCCGAGCGAGAGTTCCCACACCTCGGGGCGGGGGGCGCGGCCGGTGGCCTCGCGGACGGCGGCCAGCACGGCGGCCTCGCCGAGCCGGCCGAGTTCCTCGCGGACGGCGAGTTGCTGGCGGAGCAGGGCGGCGACGGCGAGGCGGCGGGCGTCGCCGTCGGGGAGTTCCTCCTCGCGGTAGGTGGCGAGGAAGCGCAGCGGGGTGCGGCGGTCGTGGGCGCGCCGGGCGAGGTGGCCGAGGAGCTGGTGGGAGCCGGTGTCGGCGGCGTGCAGGTCGTCGAGGACGACCAGGACGGGGCGGGTGGCGGCGAGGTCGCCGAGCAGGGCGGCCCCGGCCCGGAAGAGGCGGTCGCGCTCCTCCTCGGGGCTGCGGGCGGTGCCGGTGGGGATCTGGCCGAGCGAGGGGAGGAAGGCGGCGAGTTCGGGGTACTCGGCGCCGACCCTGGCCCGTTCGGCGGGGTCGTGTTCGGCGAGCCAGCCGTCGAGGGCGGCGGCGAAGGCGCCGTAGGGGGTGTGGTCCTCGGCGTCCTGGCCGCTGCCCCACAGGACGGCGGTGCCGGCGGTGGCCGCGCGGCGGGCGGCTTCGGCGGCCAGCCGGGTCTTGCCGATGCCCGCTTCGCCGGTGAGCAGGCGCACGGGCGGTCCGGCGGGGGCGAGCAGGCGGTCGAGTTCGGCGTCCCGGCCGTGCAGCCGGGTGGGGGCGGCGGTGCGCAGCCGGGCGGGGAGGGCGGTGGCGGCGGGTGCGGGGGCGGGGGTGGCGGCGAGGGCGGCGCGGTGCAGGCGTTCGGTCTCGGGGCCGGGGCGGATGCCGAGTTCGGTGTCGAGGGCTTCGCGGCACTGGTGGTACTGGCGCAGGGCGCGGCGGCGCTGTCCCTGGCGCAGGCAGGCGTCGATGAGCAGGCGGTGGGCGAGTTCCTCGGCGGGGCTGGTGGCGAGGACCTGCTCGGCGCAGGCGGCGGCGTCCTCGGGCCGGTCCTGGTCGAGGTGGGCGGCGGCGAGCCGGAGCAGGAGGTGTTCGCGCAGTTGCGCGAGCCGGCTGCGGCGGGCTTCGGCCCAGTGCGCGTAGCGGTCCTCGGGGAGCAGTTCGCCGGTGAACTGGCTTATCGCGTCGGTGAGTTGTTCGACACGGCCGTCGGCGAGGGCGTCCTCGGCGGCCTGTTCGGCGTGGTCGGCGTCGATCCAGACGGCGGCGGGGTCGAGCAGCAGGAGTCCGCCGTCGGCCTTGAGGTAGGAGGAGGAGGCGCGGGGGGCGAGTTCGGGTTCGAGGGCGTGCCGGGCGGCGTGCAGGGCGACCCGGAGGCTGCCGGCGGCGGCGGACGGGTCGGCGTCGGGCCAGCAGGTCTCCATGGCCTGTTCGCGGTGCAACCGGTGGCCGGGGGTGACGGCGAGCAGTTTGACCAGGGCGCGGGCGCCGGGCCGGGGCCAGCGTTCGGCAAGTGGCGGCCCGGCGTCGCGTTCGGCCCGGAATCCCTCGAAGAGGTAAAGGCGCAGCATGGGTGGTGCGGTGTCCGTCCGGTCTGTCTCTCGTGCGCCCATAAGGCCGGTAACAGTACACGAACGAGCCCGGTACCCCGCAGGCGGGAGCCTGCGGGGTACCGGGTCTTTACTCGTTCGGGCGGTCTCGCGGGGGTTCCGTGGAGAACCTCAGGAGAGCTTGTACGTCGTCATCTGGTGAATGCCGTTGTCGAGGGAGAGCACCCCGCCGCCGAGCAGTTCGGCCGCCCGGTTGACACCGAGGGCGTCGAAGTTGAGCGAGATCATCTCCTCCTTGCCGTCGCCGTCCAGGTCGACGGCCAGGTAGCTGCGGCCGCCGCGCGCGGTGACCCCGCCGATCGAGGAGTGGAAGGGGACGGTGTCGCCGACGATCGCCGGGTCGTAGGCGGCCAGGCCGCCCTCGACTCCGCCGACCAGCAGCTTCCTCCCGTCGGGGCCGGTGATGAACTGCGCGGTGCGCAGCGGCGCGGTGGTGGAGGTCCACGGGTCGTCGCCGCCGGCCAGGTACTGGCGCAGCACGCCGAAGCCCATCTCCAGCAGGCCGTCGCCGTCCTCGCCGGTGAAGAAGTCGCCGTGCGACCAGGGGCCGCCGACGACCTTCTGGTGCAGCACCTCGCCGGTGCGGCCGTCGCGGATCTCGGTGACCGACATCGGGCTGACCAGGTCGGTGCCGCCGTCGTCGATGCCGCCGGGCACCGCCGAGATCAGCCAGGTGTAGACCACCGCGTGGCCGTCGGCGTACGGGATCTTCGGCGAGGCGTAGACGGCGTGGTCGAGCAGCGCGCCGTGCACCTTGCCGTCGACGGCCTCGGCGGGCGCCTTCGGGTCGGCCTGCCAGCGCAGGGTGCCCTTGCCCGCGTCCAGCGCGACGCCGTTCTGCACGGAGTCGGTCTGCCGCATGGCGCCGATGCCCGAGTACTGGGCGAACACCGTGCCCTCGGAGACCACCGCGTCGGAGAAGACCACCTCGCCGGAGCCGGCCGGGGCGCCGTACGTCCACAGCGCCGTGCCGTCGCCCCGGTAGGCGCGCAGGGCGTCGGTGGGGACGAGGATCTCCTGCTTGCCGTCGCCGTCCAGGTCGGCCAGCGTGACCGAGCGGACGAACTTCCCGCCGCCGTCGATCGTGGCGAGCACCTTGCCGGTGCGGCCGTCCAGGACGACGGTGGCGGTGTCGGCGGCGACCACCACCTCGGGCTTGCCGTCGCCGTTGACGTCGCCGGTGGCGACGGCGTGCACCTCGCCGGGGACGGTGGCCCGCCACAGCTGCTTGGGGGCCCCGGCGAGCAGCGAGGGGCCGGAGTAGGCCCAGACGCCGTCGGAGCTGCCGCCCGCGACGACGTCCGGCCTGCCGTCGCCGTCCAGGTCGGCGGCGGCGGCGTAGTTGAGGTCGCCCTGGAGCGGGGTGAGGCTCTTCTGCTTGCCGTTGCCGAGGTTGTAGGTGTGGATGTTCTGCTGCTGGTCGACGGTGCGCACCGTGCCGCCGTCGATCTGCTGCAGGCGCGGGGAGGCGGCAGTGCCGTTGAGCTGCCAGCGGACCTTGCCGTTGCTGCCGTTGTACGCGGTGAGCAGGCCGTAGCGCAGGCCGGAGACGTTGGCGGCGGCCTCGGTGTCGCGGCCGTCCTGGGCGGTGGCGATCAGCGAGCCGTCGACCGCGTCGAGCTGCCAGGTGCTGGGGCCGTCGCCGCCCCCGGTGCGCTTGGTGGTGCTGGTCCAGCGGACGGTGGAGCCGTCGCCCTCCAACACCCGCAGGGTGCTGGCGTTGACGTAGAGGCTGGCGTCGAAGGTGTCCTCGGCGACGGCGTACTCGGCGCCGGGGTTGCCGCCGAGGTCGCCGACGGTCAGGGCGGTGGGGCTGGCGTTGACCCGGGTGTCGAGCACGGTGCGGGTGCCGTCGGCCAGGTCGTAGGCGACCACGGAGTAGGCCACCTGCTGGGTGTAGTCCGGCTGTTCGACGGCCACCAGGCGCCCCCGGCCCGCGTCCAGGCGCAGTTGGCGGCCGTACTGGTCGCCGTCGGTCCGCCAGCCGAGCGAGCCGTCGGCCGCGTTCAGCACGAAGGTGGTGCCGCGCCCGGGGGCGGTGGTGGTGCCGCGCCGGTCGAAGGAGACCGCGACCTTGCCGCCGCCGAGGTCGACCAGGTCGCCCCAGGAGGCCGCGCCCGCCTCGCCGGTGTCGTACGTCCAGGTCTTGGCCGGGGTGAGCCTGCCGTCCGCGTGGTCGAACCGGATGCCGGTCAGGGTGGCGGTGGCGGCGCGCGGGGCGCCGCTGTTGTCGCGCGGCGCGTCGGAGACCAGCAGGGTGCCGTCGACGACCCGGACGAGGGTGCTGGAGGCGTAGAGCTTCGACCAGAGGGTCTGGCCGGTGGAGCCGTCCAGCACGGTGACGAAGGAGCCGTAGGTCAGCGTGGAGCCGGGCGAGGTGAACGGCCGGTACGGGTTGCTGCCGACGGAGGCCGAGATCACCAGGTCGGGCACGCCGTCGCCGGTCAGGTCCGCGCTGTCGTAGCCCTTGACGGCGTCGCCGCCGAACGGGGTGAACGGGTTGTAGGCGACCGGGATGTGCGCCGGGTAGGGCTCGGTGTCCCAGGGGCGCAGCGGCTTGACCTGCCAGTCGGCGTAGAGCGAGGCGTTGGTGCGGGCCCAGGCGGTGGAGCCGTCGGCCTTGTGCAGTTGGACGTTGCCGAGGCTGTGCACGGTGAAGTAGCTGCCGTCGGCGCCCGCCGGGACAGTGGCGGCGATGCCCCGCACGCCCTCCATGGTGGAGGTGCCGGTGAACGTCACCGGCGCGTGGGCGTCCAGGTGGCTGCCGCTGCCGCCCGTGCCGGTGTCGCCCGCGGGGGCGGGGTCGGCGCTGTCGGTGGCGGTGGCCTGCGGGTAGGCGTCGGCGCTCAGCCGGGCCGCCAGGTCCTGGGCCTGGCGCTCGGTCAGCTTGATCACGCCGTCGGTTGCGGCGGTGGTGTCGGCGGCCAGCGCGTGGGGGGCGGCGGTCAGGGCGAGGCCCGCGGCGACCAGGCCGGAGGCGAGCCGGAGGGCTCTGCGGTGGGTGGTCATCACTTGGCTCCCTGGGTGAAGCGGATCGCCGAGCCGTTGGTCAGGACGGCCTGGTTGAAGGAGTACTGCAGGGCGTCGGTCCCGGCCTGGTTCTCCAGGCCGACGGTGGCGCCGGAGCCCGCCCCGGGCACGTTCTGGTACTGGAAGGTGATCGCGCCGGTGGCCTCTTCGAACAGCACCTCGAAGCTGACCCGCTTGGAGGTGTCGGCCACCAGCGGGACGTTGTCCCAGACCACGGCGAAGGTGCGCTTGCCCGCGGTGCCGGTGGTGGCGGTGGTGACGGTGGCCTTCTTGTCGAGCGTCAGGTCGTCCCAGAACGGGGCGACGACGCCGTTGGGCTGGTACGGGGTGGGCAGCGCGGTGTTGGCGTAGTCGCCGATCCGCGGCGCCAGGAAGTCGACCAGGCCGTTGGTGGTGACCGAGGCGCTGGTGTACGTCACGCCGTAGTACGTCACCGGGAACGGCAGGCTGACGGTCTTGGCGTCCTCGTCGCCGCTGAGCGCGACCTTGCTGGCGCCCTTGACCCAGGAGTACGCGGCGGGGGCGCAGCTGGTGCCGGAGTTGTCGGTGCGGGCCGGGGTCCGCACGGTCTTGGCGGTGTCGGCGGCGACGGCCAGCGGGCCGGTCCAGACGCCGTTGCACAGCACGGGCTGGGCGGGCTTGACGGTCAGCGTGTAGCTGCCCTCGGCGACCTTGCCCAGGCTGTAGGTGCCGTCCTGCCCGGAGACCACCGAGGCGACGGGGGTACCGGTGAGCTCGACCACGGCGCCCGCGAGCGGCTTGCCGGTGACGTCCAGCACGGTGCCGGTGACGGCGTGCGTGGGCACGGCGGTCATCGCCAACGGGACGCTCTGCGGCTGCCCGGCGGCGACCGTCAGGTTCTTGACCTCGAAGGGGGCGTAGCCGTAGCCGGCGGCGGTGACGCTGTAAGTGCCGGGGGCCAGCGCGAGCCGGTAGGAGCCGTCGGGCGCGGTGGTGACGGCGCGGGTGTCGCCCGCGGCGTCGGTGATCCGCACCACGATGCCGGGCAGCGCGGCGCCGGTCGCCCGGTCGGTGGCCTTGCCGGTGATGTTCACGGCGGTGTGCGGGGCCAGGTCGACGGATTTGAGGATGTCGAGCTTGCCCTCGCCCCACACGTTGTTCATGCCGGCGGTGCCCCCGCAGTGGGTGTCCTCCACGTCCCGGGCGCCCTGGTCGAGCAGCGCGCGGGTGCCCTCGATGTCACCGATCAGCGAGGGCGCGGCCGACCACAGCAGCGCCACCGCCCCGGCCACGTGCGGGGTCGCCATCGAGGTGCCGGACTCCGCCATGTAGTCCGAACCCGGCCAGGTGGAGCGGACGTTGACACCCGGCGCGGAGATGTTCGGCTTGGCCGAGCCGTCCACCAGGGACGGACCGAAGCCGGAGAACGAGGCGATCTTCCCGTTCACGTCGTACGCGCCCACCCCGTAGGACGGGGCCTGCGAGCCGGGCGCGTGCGCGGTCGAACAGGTCGCGCCGTCGCCGTCGTTGCCCGCCGCGAACGCCTCGAAGATGCCCGCGGAGTTCCACGCCTCGACGATGTCCTGGTAGAAGGTGGTGTCGCCGCCGCCCCAGGAGTTGTTGACGATGTTCGGCGCCATCTCCGGGCGCGGGTTGTTGCCGTTGTGGTCGGTCGGCGCCAGGATCCACTGCCCGGCCTTCAGCAGGTACTCGTCCGAGCACTGCGAGGACTCGCAGCCCTTCGCCGCTATCCACTTCGCGTTCGGGGCGACGCCGATGCCGTTCTTGGCAACCATCGTGCCCATCGTGTGGGTGCCGTGGCCGTTGTTGTCGCACGGGGTGCTGGGGGTGGCGCAGCTCCCGGTCGGGTCGTAGAAGTTGTAGTCGTTGGTGAAGGTGCCGTCGCCGTTGTTGCCCCGGTAGTCGGCGACCAGGTCCGGGTGGTCGTACTGCACGCCGGAGTCGACGTTGGCGATCACGATGCCCTCGCCGCGCGCGTCGTACTGCGACCACACCTGGTCGGCCTCGATGTCCTTCACGCCCCACTCGGGCGTGCCGTCGCCCTCGTCGGTGGAGGCGGCGGCCGACAGCTGGGTGTCGTCCACGTGGTACGTCTGCGCCTTGACGATCTTCTGCACGTCGTCGCGCCCGGCCAGCTTCGCGATCAGCTTCGCGTCGCCGGTGACCTGGACGGCGTTGGCGATCCAGTAGTCCTGGTGGCCGACCTTCTGCCCGTCCAGGAACTTCCTCAGCGCGCCCTGGCTGCGCTGCGCGGTGTCCTGCAGTTGCTGGTAGGCGGCCTTCGCCCGCTCGGCGTGCGAGCCCTTGCCCTTGGCCTTGCCCAGGTCGGCGCGGTCCTTGAGCACCACGAAGAAGGTGGCGTCCTGACCTCCCGTCACCGCGCTGGTCAGGGCCGGGTCCACCTGGACGGTGGCGGAGCCGGACGGGGCGGGGGCGGCGGCCACCGCCGCGGGCAGCGGGAACGCGGTCAGGCCGGCCGTCACGGTCAGTGCGGCAGTGGCCCAGAGAGCCGTTCTGCGCCGGTTCTGTCGGGGCAGGTGCATCGGGGAGATCCTCCAGGGAGGGAGCGGGATTCCCCGAAGGTAGGGAGGGGCCGTTACTGCGGAATTACAGGCTCCGCGGGCGCCGCCCACCGGCGTTGATCCGATGTTGATCGGGCTGCGCCAGCATGGCCGCACACCGGGCCGGGACACCCCGCGCCGACCGGTCGCCAGCCTCCCCCGGCCCCGCCGCACGGGCCGCCGAACCACGAGTGGGACCGCAACCGCCATGCACCCGAACCGCCCGCCCGCCGTCATGGGTCTGTCCGCCACCGCGGGCCTGACCGCCGCCCTGGGCCTGGTCCTCACCGCCTGCGCCCCCGGCCCGGCCCCACTGGCCCCACCGGCCGCACCGGCCCCGCCCGCCGCCACCGCCGCGACGGTGATCCCGGTGGAGGCGGTGCGCGACGGCAGCGGCCGCTGCACCGCCGACGACCTGCGGGCCACCGTCAGCGCACCGCCCGGCGGACGGGCCACCGAGCGGATCGAACTGACCAACCTCGGCCCGGTGCCCTGCACCATGACCGGCTACCCGCAGGTCGACCTGCTCAGCGACACCGGCACCTGGACCCTGCCCCGCAGCCCGGACTCCCCCGTCCGCACCGTCACCCTGTCCCCCGGCGGAACGGCCCTGGTGCTCGTCGACTACCTCCGCCACGAGGCTCCCGGCCAGGCCGGTTTCAAGGTCACCGGCATCGCCCTGACCCCGCCCGGCGGCACCGGCCGCCTCACCTTCCACTGGGAGGGCGCCAACCCCCGCACCGACGGCGGCACTTACGTCCACCCGGTGACCGGCTGACCCGAGGACCGCCCGACGGGCCGTCAGCGGCCCCGGGCGTCAGGACCGTCCGGGGTCCGGGGCCGGGGCGGGCAGGGCGGGTGCCGGGGCGGCGTCCGGGTCCGGGCGGACGGCGCCCAGGATCGGGAGCATGGTGACGGGGGCGAGCTTGACCACGGTGCCGGTGTGCGGGGCGTGCACGACGGTGCCGCCGCCCAGGTAGAGGGCGACGTGGCCGGCGTCGCCGTGGTAGATGACCAGGTCGCCGGGGCGCAGGTCGCGCAGCGCGACCCGGTGCAGGCCCGCCCACTGCTGCTGGCTGGTGCGCGGGATCGGGATCCCGGCGGCCTGCCAGGCCTGCGAGGTGAGGCCGGAGCAGTCGTAGGCGTCCGGGCCGGTGCCGCCCCACAGGTAGGGCTTGCCGCGCTGGGCGAGGGCGAAGTCGATGGCCTTGCGGCCGGCCGCGGAGGCCCCGCCGCCGGGGCCGAGGGCGCCCGCGGCGAGCAGTTGCCGGGCGGCGGCGTCGGCGAGGGCGGTCTCCCGCTGCTCCAGCAGGCCGAGTTGCTCGGCGGTGGCGGTGGAGAGCAGCCGTTCGGTGCGGGCGGCGTCCTCCTTGGCCCGGTCCAGGGCCCGGTGGGCCTCGGCGGCGGCGTCGGAGGCGGACTTCTCGGCCTGCGCGGCCTGTTCGGCGAGCAGCACCATCCGGCCGCGGGCCTCGCGCAGGTCGCGCAGCACGGTGGCGGCGCTGCGCGAGTCGGAGGCGGCGCGCTGCTGCCGGTCGAGGAAGTCCTCGGGTCCGCCGGAGAGGAACAGCCGGGCCAGGGTGCCGAGTCCGCCGCTGCGGTACTGGTCGGCGACCAGCCGGGCGGCTTCCGACTCGGCATCGGCGAGCCGTCCGCGCTGTTCGTCGGCCTGCCGGGCGGCGTCCGCGGCGAGCTGCCGGCGGTGCGTCAACTCCCCGTTCGCGGCGGTGTAGCGCTGTTCGGCGGCCTCGGCGGTGTGCCGGGCGGCGTCGACCTCCGCGGCCAGCAGGTCGAGCGCGGTGTCCGCTCCGGCGGGGGAAGCCTCGGCGGGGAAGGCCCCGGCGGGGGGTGCCGGGGCGGGGTCGGCGGCGGCCGGAACCGCCGGTACCAGCAGGATCGTTGCCACCAGCAGGGCCGCGGCCCGCCAGGATCGGGGTGTGTCACGGGACACTGCCGTCCACCGTCCTCGGTCTGATGATCGTAAGCCACGGTCACTCTGGCACCCGTCCCGGACCGCTCCGGGGACCTCGCCCCCGGGGAGCCCCGCGCTCACCCGCGCGGCCCAGCCCGGCCCGGCCCGGCCCCGCGGCCTGTCGGGGCGCCGGGAACCGGCCGGGTGCGGCAGGGTGGACGGCATGAGTACAGCGGAGGGGACGGACTACGCCGTCAGTTCAGAGTTCTACGACCTGCTGCAGGCGGAGCCCGACCGGCGGCGGGCCGAGCGGTGGTTCGCCGCGGCGGCGGGGCGGGCCCGGCACGGGATCGTCGACTTCGGCGCGGGCACCGGGATCGTCACCCAGGTGCTGCTGGAGTCCTCGGGCGTCCCGGTGCACGCGGTCGAACCGGCGGCGGCCATGCGGACGGTGCTGATGTCCCGGGCGGCGGCGCTGGGTGCGGACCGGCGGGCCCGGCTGACGGTCCATCCGGGCCGGGCCGAGGAGGCCGGGCTGGACGCGGTCGCCGACCTGGCCGTCGCCGCCAACGTGGTGGGCTGCGTGGAACCGGCGGCCCGGCGCGCCCTGTGGCGGGCGGCGGCCCGGGCCCTGGTGCCCGGCGGGGTGCTGCTGTTCGACCCGCCTCCGGTCGGGGTCCCGGACGGCGTCGAGGACTTGGCCGGTCTCGGCCCGGTCCGGATGGGCGTGGACAGCTACCGGGCGGACGTGACCCGGGTGCCCGACCGCGGGGTGCTGCGGATGGTCTTCGAGTACCGGGTGGAGCGGGCCGGCCTGCCGGTGCGCAGCGTCCGGGAGGAGTTCCCGATGTGGCCGGCCGAGGCGGCCGCGCTGGCGGCGGAGGCCGCGCAGGAGGGCCTGGAGTTCGTCCCGGCCCCGCTGCCGGAGCTGCTGGCGGCCCGTCGCCCGCCCGGTTGAGCCGAAGTCCGGCAGGATGGGGGCATGTTGACGATGGGTTCGGTGGTGCTGGGGGTGGCGGACGTGCCCCGGGCGGTGGCGTTCTGGACGGCCGCGCTGGGGTACGTCCCGCGCGGGGACGGCGACGAGCGGTGGGCGGTGCTGCTGCCGCCCCGGCCGGGCGGGGTGCAGTTGGCGCTGGGCCGCAGCGAGAGCCCGGTCCAGGTGCGCCCCCGGGTGCACCTGGACCTCTACGCGCAGGACGCCGCCGACCAGGCCGCCGAGGTGGAGCGGTTGGTGGGGCTGGGGGCCCGGCGGGTGGCGTGGGACAGCTACCCGCCGGACCCGGACTTCGTGGTGCTGGCCGACCCGGACGGCAACCGCTTCTGCGTGATCGACACCGCGCACGGCTGACGTCCGGCCGGCGCCGCCCGACGGCGCTCAGCGCCCCCGGGCGGCGGTCAGCACTTCCGGGCGGCGGTCAGCGCAGCGCGAACTTCTGCGCCGCGCTGCCGTTGCAGTCCCACAGCTGCAGCCGGGTCCCGTTGGCGGTGTTGCCGTTGGGGGCGTCCAGGCAGCGCCCGGACTGCGGGTTGAGCAGCGAACCGTCGCCCTGCTGCACCCACTTCTGGGCGCCGCCGCCGTTGCAGTCCCACAGCTGCAGGAGCGTGCCGTTGGCGGTCCCGTTGCCGGTGGCGTCCAGGCAGCGGCCCAGGGTGCCGAGCGAGGTGTCGGCGTGGTGGATCCAGTGCTGGTCGACCGCGTAGGACTGGCAGTTCCACAGCTGGACGGCGGAGCCGTTGCCGCCGCTGTCGTCGGCGGCGACGTCCGCGCACTGCCCGCCGGGGGCGGCGACGGGGCCGCCGCCGTTCACGGTGAACTTCTGCGCGGCGGCGCCGTTGCAGTCCCACAGCTGCAGCCGGGTCCCGTTGGCGCTGTTGCCGTTGGGGGCGTCCAGGCAGCGCCCGGACTGCGGGTTGAGCAGCGAACCGTCGCCCTGCTGCACCCACTTCTGCGCGCCGCCGCCGTTGCAGTCCCACAGCTGCAGGAGCGTGCCGTTGGCCGTGCCGTTGCCGGTGGCGTCCAGGCAGCGGCCGATGGTGCCGAGCGAGCCGTCGGCGTTGTGCGTCCAGTGCTGGTCCTCGGCGTACGTCTGGCAGTTCCACAGCTGGACGGCGGTGCCGTTGCCACCGGTGTCGTCGGCGGCGACGTCCGCGCACTGGCCGCCGGGGCCGGTGATCGTGCCCTGCGGGGCGCTCGGCAGGTCGGTGCGGCCGGCGTAGCCGACCGAGGTCACGTTGGACTGGACGGCGTTCTCGGTGGCGTCGCCCGGGTAGCCGGCCACCATGGCGCCCTCGAAGAAGGTGCCGCGGTTCCGGTTGGAGTTGTCGCCGCCGATGCCGAGGATGATGCCGCCCTCCTGCTGCATCGGGCGGTAGCCGGGGCGGCTGGGCAGCGCGCCGTTCCACCAGGTGGTGAGCGCACCGGACTGGGCGTTGCCGCCCTTGAGTGCGTAGGTGGTCTGGCCGTTGTTCTTCAGGACGGCGGTGACGTAGGGGCTGGTGTTGCCGAGGTTGGCGGTGTTGGAGCCGTTGTCGCCCTGGAACATGCCGTTCTCCAGGTCGGCCTCGATCCACGGGCCGCTGCCGCTGCACGGCGGGAAGTAGCAGGTGGTGGCGATGGAGACGGCGTCCATGTGGCCGTTGCCGGTGTCGGCGGGGGTGGATTCGGCGTTGCCGTAGTCGAAGCAGCAGTCGGCGCCGACGTGGGTGCCGGAGGCGACCATGTAGACGCCCTCGGGCTGGCCGTTGACGGCGACGCCGGAGGCGACGCCGGTGTAGCGGTAGCCGACGCCGGGCGAGATCCACACGCCGTAGACCTTGTGGCCGCCGGCGGTGACGGCGATCTCGGCGGCGTCCGCGCCGCGGTCGACGCCGCCCGCGGTGCCCGCGGGTCCGGGCAGGAGGTCGTTGTGCCGGGAGGTCTGGTCGTAGATCCGGGTGATCCGGCAGCTGCTGCCGTTGCAGAACTGGTCCTGCGCCTGGGCGTTGGCGTAGCCGCCCGCCGCGAGCAGGCCGATGTCGGTGCTCGCGCCGTCGGAGGCCCGGGTGACCCGGTACAGCGGGCCGCCGTAGTTCGCGAACAGGGCCCGGGTGGTGCTGTGCGCGGCGACGCAGGGGGTGCCGCCGGAGGCGTACAGGTCGCAGGGCAGCGCGGTGGCGGCGTGGCCGACGCCGGGCAGGCCGATCAGGGCGGCGACGAGCAGCGCCAGGACGGCGGCGGCGGCGCGCGCGTTGCGCCACAACTGCCTTGCGGGTGACTGCACTTGGCTGGACAAGGTGCGCTCCTTCTGGGTGGGGGTGCGAGGGGGCGGTACCGGTCTCGGGGGCGGCCGGGGCGGGGCCCGGCTCCGGGGCGCGGGGTGCTGTCCGTTCATCGGCGACCTTGTATTCTCACGTTGTAGTAGCTGTAGGAGCGGCGTCGTGGCGAGGCCGGCCGCGCTCCCTCGCGCCGGCCGGCGGGAGGAGGGTGCGGCGTGTCCGTGCCGGGTGGCGGTGCTGCGGCGCCGCGGTTGAAGGACGTGGCGGAACTGGCCGGGGTCTCGGTGAAGACCGTCTCGAACGTGGTGAACGGCACGGTGCCGGTCGCCGAGGCGACCCGCGAGCGGGTGCAGCGGGCCGTCGACGAGCTGGGCTACCAGCCGAACGTGACGGCCCGCCGGCTGCGCACCGGCCGCAGCGGGGTGATCGCGCTGGCCTTCCCGGAGCTGCCCTCGCCGTACTTCGCGGAGCTGGCGGTGGAGGTGATCGCGGCGGCCCGCCGGGTGGGCATCACGGTGCTGATGGACGACACCGGCGGCGACCCGGCGGCGGAGCTGCGGATCGCCTCCGGTCTGGGCGACCCGATGATCGACGGGGTGATCCTCAGCCCGCTGGGCCTGGACCGGGCGGCGCTGCTGTCGCGCTCCCGGGAGATCCCGCTGGTGCTGCTCGGCGAGGCCGACCTGGGCCCGGTCGCGGACCGGGTGCACATCGACAACGTGGCGGGCGCCCGCGAGGTGACCCGGCACCTACTGGACGAGGGCTACCGGCGGATCGCCGCGATCGGCTGGCAGGAGCCGGCGCCGCGGGCTACCGCCGAGCAGCGGCTGGCCGGGTACCGGGAGGCGCTGGCGGACGCCGGGCTGCCGCTGGACCCGGAGCTGCTGCCGCCGGTGCGGGCGTACTTCCGGCCGGACGGCGCGTCCGCGATGCGCCGGCTGCTGCGGCTGCCGGAGCGGCCGGACGCGGTGTTCTGCTTCAACGACCTGCTGGCGCTGGGTGCGTTGCGGGCCGCGCACGAGGCGGGGCTGCGAGTACCGCGGGACCTGGCGATCGTCGGGTTCGACGACGTCGAGGAGGCGGCGTACGCGATCCCGTCGCTGACCACGGTGGCGCCGGACAAGCGGCTGATCGCCGAACTGGCGGTGCGCTGCCTGGAGGAGCGGATCGAGCGGCGCTACACCGGCCCGGGGCGGCGGATCACGCCGGGCTTCCGGGTGGTGGTGCGGGAGAGCAGCACCCTGACGCGCTGAGCGGCGGCCGGTCACCGCGGCTCCAGGTGCGGGAAGCGGTACTCGGTGGTGCTGCGCCGGGTCGCGCCGGGGCGCAGCACGGTGTCGGGGTAGTCGGGGCGGTTGGGCGAGTCGGGGAAGTGCTGGGTCTCCAGGCACAGGCCGCCGTGCCGGGGGTGCGGGTTCCCGGCCAGGCCGTTGCCGGTGTAGACCTGCAGGCCGGGTTCGGTGGTCCAGACCTCCATCCGGCGGCCGCCGGCCGGGTCGTGCAGCCGGGCGGCCCGGCGCAGCGCGCCGGGGGCGGGCGGTGCGGTGAGCACGAAGCAGTGGTCGTAGCCGCCGGCCCGGCGCAGTTGCGGGTGCGGGTCGGCGAGCCGTTCGCCGAGCGGGGCGGGGGTGCGCAGGTCGAAGGGGGTGCCGGCGGCGGGGGCGGGGTCGCCGAGCGGGATGGCGGCGGGGTCGACGGGCAGGTAGGCGTCGGCGTCGACGGCGAGGCGGTGGCCGAGGACGCCATGGCCGCCCGGTCCGGCGAGGTTGAAGTAGGCGTGCTGGGTGAGGTTGACGGGGGTGGGCCGGTCGGTGCGGGCGGTCCAGTCGAGGCGCAGGGTGCCGCGCCGGTCGAGGGTGTAGCGGGCGGTGACGTGCAGGGCGCCGGGGAAGCCCATGTCGCCGTCGGGGCTGTGCAGGTCGAGGCGGAGTTCGGCGCGGTCGGGCGCGGCCCGGGCGGTGGCGCGCCACTGGCGGCGGTGGAAGCCGTCGGGGCCGCCGTGCAGGGCGTGGCCGCGGTCGGTGGCGGGGACGCGGTGGGTGCGGCCGTCGAGGTGGAAGCGGCCGTGGGCGATCCGGTTGGCGTAGCGGCCGATCAGGGCGCCGAGGTAGGCGGTGTCGGCGGTGTAGTCCGCCAGGGTGTCGTGGCCGAGGACGACGCTGGCGGTCTTCCCGTCGGGGTCGGGGACGTCGAGGCGGTGCAGGATCCCGCCGCGTTCCAGTACCTCGGCGCGCACGCCGGTGCCGGAGTCGAGCGTCCAGCGGGCGACGGGGGTGCCGTCGGGCAGGGTGCCGAAGGGGCTGCTGGTCACGGAAGGGAGCGTCAACTCGGTTTCCTCCGGTGGGAGTCGGCGGGCGGTCAGGTGCGGTTCGGGGCGCGGCCGGCGGTGGATTCGCGGACCACCAGGGTGTGGCCGGGCAGGATCCGGCGGGGCGGTGGCGGGGTGCGTTCGGGGGCGGCCTCGATCCGGGCGATCAGGCAGTCGACGGCGAGGCGGGCGATGGCGGCCTTGTCGGGGGCGATGGTGGTGAGGGTGACGGCGCCGTAGCGGCCGTCCTCGATGTCGTCGAAGCCGACCACGGCGACCTGTTCGGGGACTTTGACTCCGCGTTCGGCGAGGACGCGCAGCGCGCCGAGGGCGACCAGGTCGTTGTAGGCGAAGACGGCGTCGGGGGGTTCGGGCAGGTCGAGCAGCCGGGTCATGGCGACGGCGCCGTCCAGGCGGTCGTAGCCGTCGGTGGCGATCACCAGGTCCTCGCGGGGGGTGCGCCCGGCGGCCAGCAGTTCCTCGCGCCAGCCGCGCAGGCGCAGGTGGGCGGGTTGCCGGCGGCTGTCGCGGCGGGCGCCGACGAAGGCGATCCGGCGGCGGCCGAGGCCGAGCAGGTGGCGGACGGCGAGCCGGGCGGCGGCGACGTTGTCGATGGCGATGTGGTCGAACGGGGCGTCGTACTCGCGTTCGCCGAGCAGGACCAGCGGCGGCCGGGCGGGCCGGTGCAGCAGGTCCTCCCGTTCCAGGTGGATGGGGCTGAGGATGAGTCCGTCGATCAGGTGGGAGCGGAAGCCCTGGGAGACCAGGGTCTCGTTGGCGCGCAGCCCGGCGGTGTGGTCGAGCAGCACGGTGTGGGCGTGGTGGGCGGCGGCGTCGATGACGGCGGTGGCGAGGTCGGCGAAGTAGGGGTTGCCGAGTTCGGGGACGGCGAGCGCGATGATGCCGCTGCGTCCGGTGCGCAGCTGCCGGGCGGTGGCGTTGGGGCGGTAGCCGAGTTCGTCGATGGCGCGCTGGACGCGGTCGCGGGTGCCGGCCCGCACGTGCGGGTAGTCGTTGACCACGTTGGAGACGGTCTTGACGGACACTCCGGCCCGCAGCGCGACGTCCTTGAGGCTCACGCCCATGGGCCTCGGCCCCTCTCGTTCGGTTCCGGTCGGATCGGCGCGCGGCGCGGGAGGCGGGTGCCGCTCACTCGTCCCGGCGTCCCCGGTTGAGCAGCGCCTGGGCGAGCACCACGGCGGCGAGGAAGCCGCCGTTGACGGTGTCGGTGACGGCGGAGCCGTACTGGGAGGCGGAGCGGTCGATCAGGTTGTGGACCACCGACAGCAGCAGGACGCCGGCGACGGTGCCGCCGACCGAGCCGCTGCCGCCGGTGAGCAGGGTGCCGCCGATCACCACCGCGGCGATGGCGGTGAGTTCGTAGCCGACGCCGACGGTGGTGACGCCGGAGCCGAGCCGGGCGCCGCCGAGTGCGCCGGCCGCGCAGGCGAGCGTGGCGGAGAGCACGTAGACCAGCGCCTTGGTGCGGGCGACCGGCAGGCCCATCAGGGTGGCGGCGTGCTCGTTGCCGCCGATCGCGGTGGTGGTGGCGCCGAACCGGGTGCGGGTGAGCAGCAGCGCGCCGAGGCCGAACAGGGCGGCGGAGATCAGCACCGGCGTCCAGGTGCCCTCCCCCAGCGCGCGGAACGCGGAACCGCGCGGCACCAGGTGGGTGTCGGCGCCCTCGTCGGTGATCAGCTGGAGCAGGCCGCGGGCGCCGAGCAGTCCGGCCAGGGTGACGATGAACGGGGCCATCCGGGCCCGGGCGACCAGCAGTCCGTGCACGCAGCCCCAGGCCGCGCCGACCGCGAGCGGCAGCAGCAGGGCCGCCCAGGTGCCGTACCGCTCGGCGGCCCAGGCGGCGAGGACGCCGCCGAGCGCGTACATCGAACCGACCGACAGGTCGATGCCGCCGGTCAGGATCACGAAGGTCAGGCCGAGGGCGAGCAGCCAGACGAAGGCGTTGTTGCCGAGGATCGCGCCGAGGTTGTCGGTGCTCGCGAAGCCGGACGAGAACACCGAGGCGAGCAGCACCAGCAGGGCGAGCACGGTGAGCGCGCCGTGCCGCTGGATCCGGGCGGCGAGCCGCTCGGCGGCGGTCTCCGCGCCGGGGGCGGGGGCGGTGGGGGCCGCGGGGGCGGTGGGGGTCATCGGGTACCACGCTCCTGGGAGGCGTAGACGGCGGCGCAGATCACGACCGCCTCGACGATCTTGGTGAGGGAGGCGGGCACGTCGTGCTGGGTGAGCACGGCGGCGGTCAGCTGCATGAACAGCGCCCCGGCGACGGTGCCCAGCACCCGGACGCTGCCCCCGGCGAGCGGGGTCCCGCCGACCACGACGGCGGTGATCGCGTCCAGTTCGATGTTCCGGCCCTGGTTGGCCGGGTCGGCCTCGGCGCCGTGCCCGACGATCACCGCGCCGGCCAGCGCGGCCAGCACCCCCGACAGCAGGTACACCGTCAGCAGCACCCGGCGCACCGGCAGTCCGGCCAGCCGGGCGGCCCGCCGGTTGTCGCCGACCGCGACCAGCTGCCGCCCGAAGGTGGTGCGGTGCACCAGCACCGCGGTCAGCGCCACGCAGGCGGCCGCCAGCCAGGCCGTCAGCGGGACGCCCAGGAAGGCGTCCGAGCCCAGGGTCAGCAGCGCGCGGTCGGT
This sequence comes from Kitasatospora sp. NPDC004272, assembly GCF_053603035.1. Lineage (NCBI taxonomy): Bacteria > Bacillati > Actinomycetota > Actinomycetes > Kitasatosporales > Streptomycetaceae > Kitasatospora > Kitasatospora sp. NPDC004272. Next base: position 99,201 of record NZ_JBSGET010000006.1, read on the forward strand.
GACCGGCTTGGCGGAGGCCCCGTTGACCAGCGAGGCGAGGCCCCGCAGTCCGATCATCAGGGCGAGCGTCGCCACGATCGGCTGCACCCGGGCGAACGCCACCATGGCCCCGCCCGCCAGCCCGCCCAGCGCCCCGAGCGCGACGGCGACCAGCAGCGCCACCGGTAGCCCCCAGCCGATGTACAGCGGGATGACGGCGGCGGCCAGCGCGATCACCGCGCCCACCGACAGGTCGATCCCCTCGGTGCCGATCACCAGCGCCATCCCCAGCGCGACCAGCAGCGTCGGCGCGACCTGGAACAGCTGGATCCGCACGTTCCCCGCCGACAGGAACCCGGCGTCCAGCAGCACCGCCGCCAGGAACAGCACGCCCAGCGCCAGGTACACCCCGTAGCGCCGCAGCAGCCGCAGCGCCGGGGCCCGCCCGCGCAGCACCCCCGCGGGGGCGAGAACGCTCATCGCCGCGCTCCGTTCTTCTCGTCGCCGGCTCCCGGCCGGGTCTCGTGGGCGAGGGCGGCGAGCAGGTCGTCGGGGGTGACCCGGTCGCCGGTGAGTTCGTCGACGGGGGCGCCGTCCTTGAGGACCAGGACCCGGTCGGCGCCGGCGGTCAGCTCCTCCGGGTCGGAGGAGATCAGCAGGACGCCGAGGCCGTCGGCGGCGAGTTCGTCGATCAGGGCCCGGACCTCGGCGCGGGCGCCGACGTCGATGCCGCGGGTGGGTTCGTCGAGCAGCAGGACCTTGGGGGCGAGGCAGAGCCAGCGGGCCAGCAGGACCTTCTGCTGGTTGCCGCCGGAGAGGTCGGCGACCTTCTGGTCGGGGCTCGCGGCCTTGATCCGCAGCCGGGCCATGAAGGTCTCCACCACCGCGTCCTGCCTGGCCCGGGAGACCATTCCGGCCCGGGAGAGCCGGGGCAGCGCGGCCAGCACGATGTTCTCCCGCACGGAGAGGCCGGGCACGATGCCTTCGGCCTTGCGGTCCTCGGGCAGCAGCACCACGCCGGCCCGGACCGCGGCGGCGGGACTGCGCCGGGCCAGCCGGCGGCCGTCCACCTCGACCGTTCCGGCGTCCGCGCCGAGCGCGCCGACCACGGCCTTGGCGGTCTCGCTGCGCCCGGAGCCGAGCAGCCCGCCGAGGCCGAGCACCTCGCCCCGGTGCAGGTCGAAGCCGACGCCGTGCACCCGGTGGCGCACGGACAGGCCCCGGGCGCGCAGCGCGGGCCGGGCCCCGGGGTCGGGCACGTGCCGGGCGGTGCGTTCCCGGGCGGCGAGCAGGGTGCGGCCGAGCATCAGGCCGACCAGGTCGCGGCGGGCCAGCGGGGCGAGTTCGCCGGTGTGCACGGCGCGGCCGTCGCGCAGCACGGTGACGTCGTCGCAGAGGGCGTAGAGCTCGTCCATCCGGTGGCTGACGTACACCACGGCGGTGCCGTGCGCGGTGAGGTCGCGGACCACGGAGAACAGGGTGTCGACCTCGCGGGGCTCCAGCGAGGAGGTGGGTTCGTCCATCACGACCACCCGGGCCTCGACCTGGACGGCGCGCGCCAGGGCGACCATCTGCTGGGCGCCGAGGCCGAGTTCGCGCAGCGGCCGGGTGACGTCGGTGTCCACGCCGTAGCGGAGCAGCAGCGCGGCGGCCTCCCGGTGCATCCGGCGCAGGTCGAGCAGGCCGCGGCGGCGCGGCTCGCGGCCCAGGTGCAGGTTGCGGGCCACCGACATCATCGGGACCAGGTTGACCTCCTGGTAGACGGTCGAGACCCCGGCCCGCTGCGCCTCCAGCGGGGTGCGGAACTCCCGTTCCCGGCCCGCGAGTTCGATCCTCCCGGTGTCGGGCCGGTGCACGCCGGTGAGCACCTTGATCAGCGTCGACTTGCCGGCGCCGTTCTCGCCGACCAGGGCGTGCACCCGCCCCGGGCGGAGCGTCAGGTCGACGCCCCGCAGGGCGTGGACGCCCGCGAAGCTCTTGCCGATCCCGCGCGCCGCCAGCACGGGCGCCGCCGCCGACTCCGTCGGTGCGGGCACGCCGGCGGGGCCGTCCGGCCGTTCCGCCTGGGCCATGGGGGTTCCTCCTCCTGCTCTGCTGGGACGGGGGTGCCGGGGGCCGCGGGCGGGCGGCCCCCGGCGGCGGTGCGGCGGGCGGTCAGTAGACCAGGCCCTGGTCGAGGGCCTGCTTGGCGTTGTCCGCGGCGAAGTGGCCGTCCTTGATGATCACCTTGGGCTGGACCCCGGCGGTGCCGTAGAAGTCCTTCAGCGACTGGAAGGCGAGCGGCCCGAAGCGCGGGTTGGTCTCGATGTCGGCGACCAGCTGCCCGTCGACCACGCCCTGCACGGCCTGCCGGATGCCGTCGATGGACACGATCTTGATGTCCTTGCCGGGGGTCTTCCCGGCCGAGCGCATCGCCTGGATCGCGCCGAGCGCCATGCCGTCGTTCTCGGCGTACACGGCGTTGATGTCCGGGTGGGCCTGGAGCAGCTGCTCCATCACCTTCTGGCCCTCGGTCTGGTCGAAGTTGGCCGTCTGCGCGGCCACCACCTGCATGTTCGGGTACTTGGCGGCGAGGCGGTCGGTGAAGCCCTTGGTCCGGTCCGCCGAGACGTTGTTGCCCGGCGTGCCCTGGAGGACCGCCACGTGCGCCTGCCCGCCGGTGGCGGCGGCCAGGTCGTCGGCGGCGATCTCGGCCTGGCCGTAGAAGTCGGAGCCGATGAACGCGACGAAGTCGGAGCAGGCGGTGCCGCCGACGCTGCGGTCGATGGTCAGCACCGGGATCTTCTTCGCCTTGGCGGCGGCCAGCGCCGGGCCGAGGCCGTCCGAGTTCTCCGGGGCCACGATCAGCACCTGGGCACCCTGCGCGATCAGGTCCTGGATCTGCGCGTTCTGGGCGTTGACGTCGGCGTTCGCGTTGCGCTCGATCAGCTTCACGCCGAGCTTCTTGGCCTCCGCCTCGATGCTGGCGGTCTCCGCGGCCCGGAACGGGTTGCTGGTGGACTCCGACTGGGAGAACCCGACCACCGTCTTGCCGTCGGTCAGGTCCAGCTTGGGCGCGCCGTAGGCGTCCGCGGTGCAGCCCGGCCCGGCGGCCGACGCCGAGGGCGCGACGACCTGCTGGGCGGCCGCGGTGTTGTCGGGGGCGGCGGCACTGTGCCCGGAGGAGCCGCCGTCGCCCTGGTTGGTGCAGGCGGAGGCCGTGACGCACAGCCCGGCGAGGAGCAGCGCGGCGACGGCGGACTTGGCGCGGGGGGTGAGGTTCATACGCCCGATCACATCCTTGACTGCGAGTGCGAGGGAGGGGAGGGGGAGAGCGGGGAGGGACTCAGGAGCACGGGGTGGGGCCCGTCGGGCGCACCGGCTACCCGCCGGTTTCCAACGTTGCAGAGGGACAATGGGCCATCCGTCGAGACGGTGTCAAGGACTCGCGCACCGCCGGCCCGGCCCACCTCCGCGCGCTGAACAGCCGTCAACTCGCCTTCACCAGCGCCGATCTGCTCGCACACCGCGATCGTCGCACCGATCCCGCAGGAGGTCTGGACAACCTGCGGCCGCCCTGCTGTGATGCCTCTGCGGCCGAATTTCCAACGTTGTGCAACCGGCCTCCGGCCGGCCCGCCGACGGATCGGGGGGCCGCCGCCCGGCATGCCCGCCGCTCCCCGGGGTAGCCGGTCGACGCCACGGACGGCAGAGACGCCGTCCGCTGCGAGAAGGCGCGAGAAGGGGACGTGGACCATGACGCAGAAGATCGTGAGCGGGTACGACGGCTCCCCGCGGGCACGGGCCGCCGGCCGCTGGGCCGCGGCGGAGGCCGAACGGCGCGGCGCGGAACTGACGCTGCTGCGGGTCTGGCCCTGGCTGGGGGCGGCCGACCCGGAGGGGCCGGGCGCCGACCCGGTCCAGCAGGCCGAGCACGACGACCTGGAGGCCCTCGCGGCGGAACTGCTCGCCGCGCACCCCGACCTGGCGGTGACCACCCAGGCCGCCGCGGGCGACCCCGCCGACCTCCTGGTCGAGGCCGCCGCGCACTACGACCTGGCGGTGCTCGGCTCGCACGGCCCGGGCGCCGTCACCGATCTGTGGGGCGGCTCGGTGGTCCGCTCGGTCGCCGCCCGCGCCACCTGCCCGGTGGTGCTGGTCCGGGAACAGCCGGCCGACCAGGACGCGCAGCCCGCCGGGACGGACACCCCGCTCACCGCGGAGGCGGCGGCCCTGCCCCCCGAGCCGGCGCCCGCTCCGGCCCCCGTTCCGGTTCCGGTTCCGGCCGGGGACGTCGCCCAGGCGGCGACGGCCACGGCACCCGACACCGCCACCATGACGGCCACCGTGGCCGCGCCGCCCGCCCCGGAGCCGCCGCGGGCCGCCGGAGCGCCGGAACGGCCGGAGATCGTGGTGGGCCTGGCGGGCGACTCCTCGCTGCCCGCCGTCGAGTTCGCGCTCGCCGAGGCGGCCCGCTCGGGCGGCCGGGTGCGGGCGGTGCACGGCTGGGAGATGGTGCCGCTGTGGGCGAGCACGCCCGGCTGGCTGCCGCCGGACCCGGACGCCGACCGGCAGGGCGAGCGGATCGAGGCCGACCTGGACCGCCTGCTGGCCCCCGCCCGGGCCGCCCACCCGGACGTCGAACTGTGCGTCGAGGCCGATCTCGGCGGCGCCACGGGCGCGCTGCTGGCCGCCGCCGAGCACGCCGACCTGCTGGTGATCGGCCGCCACCCGCACCTGCTCGGCAACCGCCTCGGCCCGGTCGTCCACGCCGCGCTCCGGCACAGCACCGCCCCCGTGGTCCTGGTCCCGCACGAGTGACCCGCGGCTGAACCGCGGGTCCACCGCGCCCGACCGGAACCACCCCGGTTTTCCGCCCGTCCGGATGAGCGAACCTCAGCCCCGGACGGGCGGAATCAGCGTGCTCAGCGCGCCGCCCGGGCCCGCCCCCGGGCCTTCGGAACGGCCCAGCGGGCGAGCAGTTCCCGGTCCTCGTCCCGGCCCGCGGCGACCACGTTGACCAGCCGCGAGCGGTAGGCCGGGGCGAGCAGCGCGGCCGGGGCGCAGGCCGTGACGGTGCGCCGGGCGGTGTCCACCACGTGGACCTCCTCGTACGCCTCGGCCAGCAGTTCGGTGAACTCCTCGGCCCGCGCCCCGCACCGGGCCAGCTGCGGCGGGCAGAACTCGGCGAACAGCACCGGCCGGTCGCGGGCCAGCAGCCGCCGGGCGCCGCGCAGCGCGTGCACGTCGTAGCCCTCGACGTCGATCTTCAGCACGTCCACCGGGCGCGGCCCGCCGTGCTCGGCGAACAGCGCGGGCAGCCGGGCGTCCAGCGCGACCTGACGCACCGACAGCCCGCCCGGCCCGCCGTCCGCAGCCCCGCTCGGACGCCCGCCCGGCCCGCCGGCCGCGACCCGGTGCAGGCCGATGTCCTCGGCCAGTTGCAGGGTGGCGCGGCCCTCGCACGGGCCGACCGCGTAGGGCTCGACCCGGACGGCGGGGCCGGGCCGACCGGGGTTGCGGCGCAGGTTGGCCGCCAGCCGGGCCAGGTTCTCGGGGGCGGGCTCGTAGCAGACCAGCAGGCCGTCGGCGGGCATCGCCCGGGTGGCCAGGCAGGCGTACACGCCGAGGTTGGCGCCGACGTCGACGACGGTGCGGCGCTCCGCGCACAGCTGCTCGAACAGGTCGAGTTCGCGCTCCTCGTAGAAGCCGCCGAGCAGGCCCGCCGCGATCGACGCGCTGGCCGTCGGCACCGCCAGCTCGGCGCCCCGGAACACCGCCCGCGCCTCGCCGTCGCCGTGCCCGGCCTGCACGAGCCGGCGCAGCACCGCCCCGGCCAGCGGCAGCCGGCCCACCGCGGTGCCCTTGAAGCACGTCCGGCCCGCCCGCACCACCGCGTCCGCCGCCCGCCTGCGCAACTCCCGTGCCATCGCTCCGCCTTCCTCCGCGCCGCTCCCGGCGTCCTGTCGTCGTGGCGACCAGGTACCGCACCGGGGGCGGCCCGCCGTGCGGCCACCCCGGGCGGGCGGCGCGGACCACCCGGGCGGCGCAGCGGCCACCGGGCCCTCCGGGTGAATCTCGCACTGACGGTGCGTCAGCGAACTGACGACGGTCAATGGCTGTGCGGGCAGCCCGGGTGATCGCACCCGGGTCCGACCCCTCCCTCAGGAGCTTCCATGACCAGTCCCCCCAGGGGCGTGCTGCGCTGCGGCGCGGCCGCCCTGCTGTTCCTCTCCGGCGCCGCGCTGGCCGCACCCGCCGCAGCGGCCGTGCCGGCCTTCGGCGACCTGGCGCCCGCCGCGGGCAGCTACCCGGTCGAAACGGGCACGCTGACCACCCCCAGCCAGACCGAGAACCTCGCCCCCGGCGGCAGCATCACCATCACCGGCGGCGGCTACCAGCCCGGCGGGACCGTCGAGTTGACACTGCACTCGACCCCCGTGGTGCTCGGCCAGGTCACCGCCGACGGCTCCGGCTCGTTCACCACGACCGTCACCCTGCCGGCCGGCACCGCCGCCGGCACCCACACGATCCAGGCCACCGGCCCGGACGCACGTGGCGGCACCCGGGTCGACTCGCTGACCGTGGAGGTCGCCGCCGCCGACAACGGCGGGGGCAATAGCGGCGGCGGCAGCAGCGACGGCAAGGGCGGCGGCAACGGCGGTGGCAAGGGCCACGACGGCAAGGGCGGCCGCCACCTGGCCGACACCGGTGGCGCCGCCACCGCCTCGGTCGGCTGGAGCGGCGGCGAGACCGCGGGCGTCGCGGCGGCCGGGCTGGCGCTGGTCGCCGGCGCGGCGCTGACCGGCCGGCGGCTGTACCGCAGGTCGCGCGGCTGAGCGGACGGCGATGACCCAACCTCCGGCATCCGCCCACGCGGTGACCGCCGACGGGCCGGTGGGCCCGGGCGGCACAGCCGGGCCCCCGGCCCCCCGCCCCCCGCTGCCCCGCCGGCCCGCCCCCCCCCCCGCCCGGGGCCAGCAA
>NZ_JBSGET010000007.1:0-91977 GCF_053603035.1 Kitasatospora sp. NPDC004272
GCAGCGCGTCGTGGACCCGGCTCCAGGTCCCGTCCGCACTCCAGGCACGAAACCACCGATAGGCCGCGTCCCACGGAGCCAGATCGTGCGGGACCAACCTCCACGCGCAACCCGTGACCAGCACGTACAGCACGGTGTCCACGACCAGCCGACGCGGGAACTTCAGCGGCCGGCCCGCCCGGCGCGGATCGCGCCGCGGCAGCAGCGGCTCGATCACAGCCCACTGAGCATCCGTCAACGACGAGTCATACGAAGACTTACAGACACAGACGCACATGGCGGCGATCTTCGCGGACACCCGACCGCGAAGATCACAGCCACTGGATCACGCCACGCAGTTGATCAATTACCCCACACTTTCTAAGCCGTCCGCCAAGAAGGCCCCCCGCCCCCGGAAGAGCGCCGCGCCCAAGGCGGAGTGACCCGGGTGGAGCAGACCGGGTGGAGCGACCCGGCCGGCCCGGTCTGACCTCGGCACGGCCGGCCCGGTCCGACCTCGGCACGGCCGGCCCGGTCCGACCTTCGGCGCGGCCGGGCCGGAACGCCGCGCCGCCGGGGGCCGTTGACTGGGGCAGTGGCCGTGTCAGGATGGAGACGAGAGTGAGGAGCTCAAGGTGATCCTGTACGTCGACCTGCTGAACCCCTTCTGGTGGATCGCCGCGGCGATCATCTGCTTCAAGGTGTTCGCGCTCGGCGACGCCCTGTTCCGCCGGGAGGACGCGTACCGGGCGGCGGACAAGAAGACCAAGGGCTTCTGGGTGATCATCCTGAGCCTCTCCCTGGTCTGGGACCTGATCTTCGGGGCCAACCCGGTCAGCGGCCTGATGACGCTGGTCGGCCTGGTCGCCTCGATCGTCTACGTGGTGGACGTCCGTCCCGCGATCAAGCTGCTCACCGACGGCCGCGGCCGTGGCGGGCGCAGCAACCAGGGTCCGTACGGCCCCTGGTGACGGAGTGACGCGGAGAAGGGCGGCCCCCCGTGCGGGGGGCCGCCCTTCCGGCGTTCCGGTCCGGCGTTCCGGGGACGGCGGGCGGGCCGCTCAGCCCATGGTCACCGGCACCGGGTTGCGCTCCAGCAGCAGCACCGCGACGTCGTCGGTGAGCGCCCCGCCGTTCAGCTCCTCGACCTCGGCGATCGCCGAGTCGACCAGCCGGCCGCGGGTCAGCCCGGCGGCCTGGTGGTCGGTGATCAGCTCGATCAGGCCCTCCTGGCCGAGCCGGGGCGAGCCCGCCCCGACCTTGCCCTCGACCAGGCCGTCGGTGTACATCAGCAGCCGCCAGCCGGGGGAGAGCTCGACCCGCAGGGCGGGCCAGACCGAGTGCGTCGCGTCGCAGGGCAGCAGGCCGAGGGCCGGCCCGGCCTGGTCGAGCGGGAGCAGCACCGGCGGGCCGTCGGGGCCGAGCAGCAGCGGCGCGGGGTGCCCGGCCAGGTACAGATCGGCGGACTCGGGGCCGCCGTCCTCCGGCGGGGCGTCCAGCACGACCATGCACAGGGTCGCGAAGATCTCGTCGCTGCGGCGCTCGTGCTCCAGCACGTGCTGCAGGGTGGTGAGCAGGTGCTGGCCGGTCAGCCCGGCGAACACCAGCGTCCGCCACGCTATCCGCAGCGCGACGCCGAGCGCGGCCTCGTCCGGGCCGTGGCCGCAGACGTCGCCGATCACCACGTGCACCCGGCCGTCCTTGGTGCGGACGGCGTCGTAGAAGTCGCCGCCGAGCAGGGCGCGGCGGCGGCCGGGGCGGTAGCGGCGGGTGAAGGCCAGGCCGGCGCCGTCCAGCAGCGGGGTGGGCAGCAGGTGGCGCTGGAGCCGGGCGTTCTCCTGGCCGCGGATCTCGGCCTCGACCAGCCGGCGCTGCGACTCGTCGGCGCGCTTGCGCTCCACCGCGTAGCGCAGGGCGCGGGCCAGCAGCGGGCCGCCGGTGTCCTGCCGGAGCAGGAAGTCCTGGGCGCCGGCGGCGACCGCGGCGGCGCCGAGTTCGGCCCCGGCGGCGTCGGTGAGCACCACCACGGCGGTGTGCGGCGCGCGCAGCAGCAGTTTGCGCAGGCCGTCCAGCCCGTCGGACGGGTCCTCGGACGGGTCCTCAGACGGATCTCCGGACGGGTCGTCGCCGGGCGCGTCGAGGTGCTCGCCGGGCGTGCCGAGGTCGAGCAGGACGCACTGGAAGTCAGGGGCGCGCTGGCCGCGGCGGCCGGAGCCGGGCTGCGGCGGCAGCGCGGCGAGGGCCTCCCGGATGCCGTCCACCCGGTGCAGTTCGACGTGCTGCCCGAGTTCGGCGGCCAGCGAGTCGAACAGGGTGTGGCCGGGGCCGTCGTTCTCGACCACCAGGACCCGGAAACCCGCGGCGGGACGGGCGGGTTCGGTGCTGCCGGGGGTGCTGCGGGGATGCGGTATCGGCGCCGGGCCCCCGTGCTGCCCGGCGAGCGGACCGGCGGTCCGGTCGGGGCGCGGGGCGCTGTGCGCGCGGCGGCCGCGGCTGCGTTCGGCGGTACCGGCGCTGGTGGTCGCGTCGGGTGCCCGCCCGTCTCCCGTAGCGGGCATCGGTCGGTCCTTCCTTTCCCCGACAGACCAACGGCTGGTGTCCGTCCGCAGTGCCCGGGAGGCACCGGGCATCGGGGAGCTTCCCGCGACCATAACGTGATCTCCGAGGATTTCTTCGACTGGGCGGCGCCGATGTGGTTATTGCCACGCGCCTGGTGGCGGCTTTGCCTAGGGTTTCCACAGGTTTCCGCCACTGGAGGACCGGAATTGACCGGAGGTGAGCAGCGGTGACGCAGATCACGCTGGTGCAGGGTGACATCACGGAACAGCAGGTGGACGCGGTGGTGAACGCCGCCAACAGCTCCTTGCTGGGCGGTGGCGGAGTGGACGGGGCGATCCACCGCAAGGGGGGACCGGAGATCCTGGCCGAGTGCCGCAGGCTGCGCGCCTCGCACTACGGCAAGGGGCTGCCCACCGGCCGGGCCGTGGCGACCACGGCGGGACAGCTGCCCGCCCGCTGGGTGGTGCACACCGTCGGTCCGGTGTACCGGGCGGAGGACTATCCGCAGCGTGCGGAGCTACTGGCCTCCTGCTATCGGGAATCCCTTCGGGTCGCGGTCGGGCTCGGCGCCCGGACGGTGGCCTTCCCGGCCGTCTCGGCCGGGATCTTCGGCTGGCCGCTGGTGGACGCGGCCCGGATCGCCCTGGGGGCCGTGGCCGCGACGGGCCCGGACCTGGACGAGGTGCGGTTCGTGCTGTTCGACGCCGAGGCGTACGCGGCGTTCGAGCGGGTGCGGAACGAGGTCGAAGGGCGGACGGGCTGACGGGTGCCCGGGGGACCGCGCCAACAGCCACCCGAACGGCTCCATGGTGGCGTGACGGGGCGTCAACACGCCAGAGTAAATCGATAACTCGTTCGAGTGAACCGTCGAACGGCTGCTCGGGGGACGGGAGTTCCGACGTCCGAGCACGCGTCCGAGCACGCGTCCGAGTCGGGGCCCGGGTCGGGGAGCCCCGGGCTCAACGCGGCGCCAGCGCGGCCCAGTCCACCGTCAGTTCGCCCTGCCGCCGCCGGTTCGGCCCGTCCCGCAGCGGCCAGTCCGCCGCCAGCGCCGCGCAGGCCGCCGCCCAGCGCTGCCGCACCCCGAACGCCCCCAGCGGCGCCGCCGCCGCCCAGGCCCGGTCGAAGTCGCGCAGGAAGGAGTGCACCGGCCGCCCGGGCACGTTGTGGTGGATCAGCGCCTTCGGCAGCCGTTCCGCCAGTTCGGACGGCCGTTCCAGGTCGGCCAGCCGGGCCGCGAAGGTCACCGTCCGCGGCCCCTCCGGGCCGAGCGCCACCCAGACGTGCCGCCGCCCGATCTCGTCGCAGGTGCCCTCCACCAGCAGCCCGTCCGGCGCCAGCCGCCCGCACAGCCGGGCCCACACCTCGGCCACCTGCTCCTCGTCGTACTGCCGCAGCACGTTCGCCGCCCGGATCAGCCGGGGCCTGGCCCCGCCGTCCAGCGGCACCTCGAACCCGCCCCGGCGGAACTCCAGCAGCGGCGGCTCGGCCATCGGCAGCGCCGCCGCCACCCGGGCCGGGTCGATCTCGATCCCCACCACCCGGACGTCCGCCCGCACCGCCCGCAGCCGCGCCGACAGCTCCACCGCCGTCCACGGCGCCGCCCCGTAGCCGAGGTCCACCGCGACCGGCGGGGCCACCGGGGCCCGCAGCGCCCGGCCCGCCGCGTGCGCGATCCACCGGTCCATCCGCCGCAGCCGGTTGGTGTTGGTGGTGCCCCGGGTGATCGTCCCCACCGGCCGGCCCGACCGGCCCCGGGACGACGGCGTGTCGCTCGCTGCCATGGTCACCAAGCGTACGCAGCCGTTCCGCCGCCGGCGGCACCCGGATCCGCTGGCGGGAATAGGACGGCGCGCTGCCCCGTTGCCCTGGCTGAAGTCCATCCGCCCGCTGCCGCCGGCCGCGGGCGGCGGCACGAGAAGAGCAGACCAGACGGCCGGCGCGCAGGGAGGCATCCGCAGGTGACCCAGCCCCTCGTCCGCACGCCCCGCCGGGGGGCGCGGCGGGCCGCCCCCGCAGTCCCCGCCGCCCCCGCCGCGTTCGCCGGGCCCGCCCGCCGACCGCGCCGGATCGCGATGCTGAGCGTCCACACCTCGCCGCTGCACCAGCCCGGCACCGGGGACGCCGGCGGCATGAACGTGTACATCGTGGAGCTGGCCAAGCGCCTCGCCGACCTGGACATCGAGGTCGAGGTCTTCACCCGCGCCGTCAGCTCGGACGACGCCCCCGCCGTCGAGCTCGCCCCCGGCGTCCTGGTCCGGCACGTCACCGCCGGCCCGTACGAGGGCCTCATCAAGGAGGACCTGCCGGCCCAGCTGTGCGCCTTCACGCACGGCGTGCTGCGCACCGAGGCAGGCCACCGCCCCGGCTACTACGACCTGGTGCACTCGCACTACTGGCTGTCCGGCCAGGTCGGCTGGCTGGCCGCCGAGCGCTGGGGCGTCCCGCTGGTGCACACCATGCACACCATGGCCAAGGTCAAGAACGCCGCCCTCGCCGAGGGCGACACCCCCGAGCCCGCCGCCCGGGTGATCGGCGAGACCCAGGTGGTCGGCGCCGCCGACCGGCTGATCGCCAACACCGCGGAGGAGGCCGCCGAGCTGGCCCACCACTACGCGGCCCGCCCCGACCAGCTCGCCGTCGTCCACCCCGGCGTCAACCTCGACGTGTTCCGCCCCGGCTCCCGGGCCGCCGCCCGGGCCCGGCTCGGCCTCCCGCAGGACGCCGCGGTGCTGCTGTTCGCCGGCCGAATACAGCCGCTCAAGGCGCCCGACGTCCTGCTCAAGGCCGTCGCCCGGCTGCTCGACCGGCACCCCGGCCTGCGCGAACGCCTGGTCGTCCCGGTCGTCGGCGGCCCCTCCGGCACCGGCCTGGCCCGCCCCGAGAGCCTGCACAAGCTCGCCGCCCAGCTCGGCATCGGCGACGTGGTCCGCTTCCACCCCCCGGTCGACCAGCGCAGCCTCGCCGACTGGTACCGGGCCGCCACCGCCCTGGTGATGCCCTCCCACAGCGAGTCCTTCGGCCTGGTCGCCCTGGAGGCCCAGGCCTGCGGCACCCCCGTGGTCGCCGCCGCCGTCGGCGGCCTCCCGGTCGCCGTCCGGGACGGCCGCACCGGCACCCTCGTCCCCGGCCACGACCCCGACGCCTGGGCCCGGGCCCTCCACCCCTACGTCACCGACCCCTCCCTCACCCCCGTCCGCGGCGCCGCCGCCGCCGACCACGCCGCCGCCTTCGGCTGGCTCACCGCGGCCGGAGCCACCGCCGAGGTCTACACGGGAGCGATGACGGCCGTCGCCCGGGCCTGAGAGCCCCAGCCGGGGGCCCGGGAACGGCGGGTCCGTGCTGCGCATCGGCCCCGTCAGGGGCCCGGGGAACGGCGGGTCCGTGCTGCTGGTGGCCGGAGCCCATCGAAGGTTCGTGCTGCTGCGTCGTAGTAACAGGAACCGGAAGCAGATGCGCGCAACGGCAGTGAACCTCGCGCAGCCTGGGCCTCGCCGTTCCCCGAGCCCCTGTTGCGCCTCTCGCCGTTCTTCCTGAGCCCCTGGGCACGCGGGCCCGCCGGCCAGGAGGCTAGCGTGGGGTGCATGGCTGCCAAGGACGACGCACTGACCCTCCTGCGCACCGCGCTCGACCAGGCGGGTGTCGCCTGGGAGCCGGCCGCCGCCGACCCGTACACGGTGGTCGCCGCGCTGCCCGGGACGCGGAAGCTCTCCACCGCCTGCGCGCTGCGGGTCGGCGACCACACGCTCTCGGTGAACGCGTTCGTGATCCGGCGGCCGGACGAGAACCACGAGGCGTTCCACCGCTGGCTGCTGGAGCGCAACACCCGGATGTTCGGGGTGGCGTACGCCGTCGACCGGCTCGGCGACGTGTACCTGGTGGGCCGGCTGCCGCTGGAGGCGCTGACGCCCGACGCGGTGGACCGGCTGCTGGGGAGCGTGCTGGAGAACGCCGACGAGCCGTTCGACACCCTGCTGGAGCTGGGGTTCGCGACCGCGATCCGCCGCGAGTGGGAGTGGCGCACCAAGCGCGGCGAGTCCACCCGCAACCTGGCGGCCTTCGCGCACCTGGCGGACGGGAAGACCCCTCCCGCCGGGGCATGATCCGGGTATCCTCCCGGCCGGGGAGGAAACCATGGACACCGAATACGCCGGATCCGCCGAATCCGCCGCCGCCCAGCGGAAGTTGGCCTGGCTGGAGGCCGAGCTCGAAGCCGAGCTGAAGGACCGCCGGCGCCGCCGCGACTGGGACCGGCGTCGGGCGCTGACCCTGCAACTGGCCACCGTGAGCCTGTCCGCGCTGGTCACCGTGCTGCTGGGCCTGAAGGTCGGCGAACCGCTGGCGGCCCGGCTGGCGGACGTGGCACTCGTCTCCGGCGCGCTGGTCACCGTACTGGCCGCCTGGGCGGCGTTCTTCGGCTACCGCACGCTGTGGATCCAGCGCTCCGACACCGTGCACCGGCTGAACTCGCTGCGCCGCCGCCTCGGCCTGCTGAAGGCCGAGTACGGCAGCGCGGTGCCGGAGCCGTCCCGGCTGGCGCCGCTGATCGACGAGTACCAGGCGATCCTGGAGGACGACCACGACTCCTGGGTCCGCCTGCGCCAGAGCGAGGCCGGCGGCGCGGCGGGCTGAGCGCCCGTCAGGCCGCCGCCTCCACCGGGGTCGGGACGACCGTCCCGTCGACCGCCGGCGGCCGGGGGCGGCGGCGCCCGATCGCCACGAAGGCGAGCGCGGCCAGGGTGCCCGCCGCCGCGCAGCTGCCCCACAGGGCCCAGCTGCCCGCGTACTGGAGCAGCAGGCCGCCGCCGAGCGGGCCGACGAACGAGGCCAGTGACCAGGAGAGCGAGTAGACGCCCTGGTAGCGGCCGCGGGCCCGGGCCGGGGAGTGCTCGGCGACCAGCGCCATCATGGTCGGCGAGGTGACGATCTCGCCGACCGTCCAGACCGCCACCGTCAGCGCGTACAGCCCGGCGGAGGAGCCGGCCAGTGCGGTCAGGCCGAAGCCCCAGCCGGTCAGCAGTGCGCCGACCACCAGCAGGGCGGTCCGGTCGTGCCGTTCCATCAGCCTGGTCAGCGGGAGCTGGAGCAGCACGATCAGCAGCCCGTTCAGGCTGATCACCAGGCCGAACCGGGCGGCCGAGAGGCCGTGCTCGCCCATGTCGACCGGCAGTGTGGTGGAGCCCTGCTGGACGACCAGCGCCAGCAGCAGGTTCACCGCGACCACGGCCATGAACGGGCCGTCCCGGAAGACCGAGCCCAGCCCGACCCGCGGTTCCCTCACCGCGGCCGGCGCGGCCTCCGGCCGCGTCTCGGGGACCTTCACGAACACCACCACCGCGCACAGCAGCGTGGTCAGCGCGTCCAGCAGGAACAGCGTCAGGTAGTCGTGCAGGGCGATCACCCCGGCCACCGCGGCGGAGGCGCCGAAGCCGATGTTGATCGCCCAGTAGTTCAGCGCGTACGCCCGGACCCGGTCCGCGGCGGGTACCAGGTCGGCGATCATCGCGCTGACCGCCGGACGGGACGCGTTACTGGCCAGACCGACCAGGAAGGCCACCGCGGCGATCGCCACCGGCCCGTCGGTGAACCCGAGCACCGCGGTGAACAGCGCGGTGGACAGCTGCGCCGCCAGCAGGGTCGGCCGCCGCCCCAGCCGGTCGGTCAGCACCCCCGCGCCGATCGCGGCCACCGCCGAGCCGAGCCCGAACAGCGAGGCCACCAGGCCCGCGTACGCCGCCGAGTAGCCGCGGTCGTGGGTGAGGTACATGGCCAGGAAGGTGACCACGAAGCCGCCGAGGCGGTTCACCAGGGTGGACGTCCACAGCCACCAGAACTGGCGGGGGAGCCCGCCGCCCGCTCTGCGTGCTTCGGCGGCCAGGCGGGCGAGGAGGGGCATGGGGAGGCTCCCGGGCGGTACGGCCCCGAACGGCCGCGGGCAGGGTGGGGCGGCCGCCCGCGGGGCGGGTGGAACGGTAAGAGTCGAAACCGATGAGCGAACATTACATCCCGAGTGGACACCCGAGCGACCGGATTTCCCCCTCCACTAGGCTTGGCCCCATGGCTGACACGACCTATCGCTTGATCCTGCTCCGCCACGGCGAGAGCCAGTGGAACCAGAAGAACCTGTTCACCGGTTGGGTCGACGTCGACCTCAACGAGAAGGGCGAGAAGGAGGCCGCCCGCGGCGGCGAGCTCCTGCTCGCCGAGGGCCTGCTGCCGGACGTGCTGCACACCTCGCTGCTGCGCCGCGCCATCCGCACCTCGCAGATCGCCCTCGACAAGGCCGACCGGCACTGGATCCCGGTCCGCCGCAGCTGGCGCCTGAACGAGCGCCACTACGGCGCCCTCCAGGGCAAGGACAAGGCCCAGACCCTCGCCGAGTTCGGCGAGGAGCAGTTCCAGCTCTGGCGCCGCTCCTACGACACCCCGCCGCCGGCCCTCGCCGACGACGCCGAGTACTCGCAGGCCGGCGACGCCCGCTACGCCGAGATCCCGTCCGAGCTGCGCCCGAACACCGAGTGCCTCAAGGACGTCGTCGAGCGGATGCTCCCCTACTGGTACGACGCCATCGTGCCGGACCTCGCCGCGGGCAACACCGTCCTGGTCACCGCCCACGGCAACAGCCTGCGCGCCCTGGTCAAGCACCTCGACGGCATCTCCGACGAGGCCATCGCCGGCCTCAACATCCCCACCGGCATCCCGCTCGTCTACGAGCTCGACGCCGACTTCAAGCCGGTCACCGCCGGTGGCCGCTACCTCGACCCGGACGCCGCCGCGGCCGCCATCGAGGCCGTGAAGAACCAGGGCAAGAAGTAACACCCCCTTCGCCCTCGCCCACACCTCTCAGCCCCCTGCCCGGCGCAACGACGCCCCGGCCCAGGGGGCTGTTCCGTTCCCGCCACGCCCGCCGTTTCCGCCGTTCCCGCCACGCCCGCCGTTTCCGCCGTTCCCGCCACGCCCGAACCGCCACGCCCGAGCCGCCACGCCCGCCACGTCCGCCGCGTCCGCCGTACCCACCGCACCCCGCCGGAGGCCCCGTGCACACCCCGCTCACCGACCCCGACCGCCTCTGGACCGCCGCGGAGGTGCTGGCCGCCCCTTGTCCGGTGCCGGCCGAACCCGGCGTCTACGGCTGGCACTTCACCGCCGCCCCGCACCCGGCGCTGCCGGTCGGTCGGCTGCTGTACACCGGGATCGCGCCCCGTCGGATGCCGCCGGGGCGGCCCAGCAGACAGAGCCTGCGCACCCGGATCCGCTACCACTACCGGGGCAACGCGGCCGGGTCGACGCTTCGCTACAGCCTCGGCTGCCTGCTCGGCCTGGAGCTGCGCCGGGTCAGCGAGCGGGGCCGGACGACCTTCGGCCGGGCCGGTGAGGCGGAGCTGAGCGCGTGGATGGCGGAGCACGCCCGGGTCTGCTGGACGGTCCGGCCCGAGCCCTGGGACCTGGAGTCGCGGCTGATCGCCACCCTCGACCTGCCGCTCAACCTGGCGGGCAACGAGGGCGGCGGCTTCCACGGTGACCTGACCGGCCTGCGGCGGGCGGCCCGGGTCCGGGCGCACGCACTGCCGGTCGTCAGGTGATCGGACGCGCCGTCAACTCGGGTTCGGCAAAGCCTTCTTAAGGTTCGTGAATGGTTCAGACCATTGACGGGGGGAAGGCGGGGCTTCTAGCGTGGGAGCACTGTCGGCGCGGGCATGACAATCTTGGTCGCCCCCCACGCGGCCTTCCGCGTGCCCGCGGTCGTGCACTCCATCCACCCCCACGGAGGAGCACCATGCGCAAGCGCAACATCTTCGCGGTCGGCTTCGCGGCCGCCGCGGCGGTCCTGGCCACCGCCATCCCGGCCAGCTCGCACGGCTACATCACCACCCCGCCCAGCCGAGCCGGGCTGTGCGGGGCCGGCGTGGTGAAGAAGTGCGGCGAGATCCAGTGGGAGCCGCAGAGCGTCGAGGGGCCGAAGGGCTTCCCGAACGCCGGTCCGGCGGACGGCACGCTGTGTGCCGGCGCGGACTCGCGCTGGGCCCAGCTGGACGACCCGCGCGGTGGCGCCTGGCCGACCACCAAGGTGACCGCCGGGCAGCAGCTGACGCTGACCTGGAGCATCGAGGCGCGGCACGCCACCACGTCGTTCCGGTACTTCCTCACCAAGCCGGGCTACGACGCCACCACCAAGATCACCAGGTCGAACCTGAACCTGACCCCGTTCCTGACCGTGCCGATGGGCGGCAAGCAGCCCCCGGCCACGCTCAGCCACACCGCGACGCTGCCCTCCGGGCTGACCGGCCACCAGGTGATCCTGGCGGTCTGGGACATCGCGGACACCGGCAACGCGTTCTACCAGTGCATGGACGTCAACTTCTCCTGACGCCGGGGAGGAAGCAGGACGGCCGGGCACCCTTCCAGAGGGGGCGCCCGGCCGTCCGGCCTTCGGTATCAACACCGTTGACGGCGGCCGCCGTCAGTGGCCGCCGCAGCAGCCGCCGGTCGCCCCGCCGCACTGGCAGGGCGCGCCGGACTGGCAGCCGCAGCCGCAGCCGGGGCCGCAGCCGCAGCCCGCGGCGAGGACCGGCAGCAGCCGGGCCTGGGCCGGGGCGGTCGGGCCGGGCGGGGGAGTGGTCGGGGTGCCGGTCGTCTTCATCGCGCTGCCTCCTCGTCCGGGCGGAGCCGGGCAGCCCGAGGGGAGTGCCCGTCCCTTCGAGTGAAACCCGTCGGTCGACGGCACGTCAACGGGCGCGCGGGGGCTGGCGGTTCGGCCCCCGTGCGCCCCCTCGCCCGGGCGGCAGGTCCTACTGGGCGGGCTCCGCGGTGGCCACGAAGTCGCCCACGTGCTCGCCGGTGACCAGGTACACCACGCGCTTGGCGACCGAGACCGCGTGGTCGGCGAAGCGCTCGTAGTAGCGGCCGACCAGGGTGACGTCCACCGCGGTCTCGATGCCGTGGTGCCAGCGGTCGTCCAGCAGGTGCGAGAACAGCTCGCGGTGCAGGGCGTCGATGGCGTCGTCGTCCGCCTCCAGCTCCAGCGCCTTGTCGACGTCCTTGGTGGCGATCACCAGGCCGGCCTTGGCGACCAGGCGCTGGGCGAGCTGCCCCATCTCCAGCACGATCGGGTGCAGGTCGTTGGGGACGGCGGTCTCCGGGTAGCGCAGCCGGGCGACCTTGGCGACGTGCCGGGCCAGGTCCCCGCAGCGCTCCAGGTCGGCGCTCATCCGCAGCGAGGTGACGACGATCCGCAGGTCGGTGGCGACCGGCTGCTGGCGGGCCAGCAGGTCGATGGCGCGGTTCTCCAGGTCGTGGTGCAGGCCGTTGATCTTCTCGTCGGCGGCGATCACGCTCTCCGCCAGGTCGAGGTCCGCGTCCAGCAGGGCGGTGGTGGCCCGGCCCATCGCCGAGCCGACCAGGCGTGCCATCTCGACCAGGCTGTCGCTGATCGAGTCGAGTTCCTCGTGGTACGCGTCGCGCATGCGCTCTTCTCCTCCAGTACCGGTGTCGGTGGCGGTGCCGACCGGACGCCCCGGACCGGTCCGCCGGAGGGCGGTGGGCGCGGGCGGCCGCTGCTGGTGGCGCGAATGGTAGCCGCGTCACCGCCCGCACGGGCTTGCCCGGCCCAGACTGGGCCGTTCGGGCGACCTCCCACGGCCTCTGCGGTGAACCACCGGCAGCTTGAAGGTGAATTCTCGGCAACGTCAGGCCGATGCCTTGATCGCACCCTTACGGAGCGCGCCCGAGCACCATTTACGCTGACTGGCATGGACGTGAACGTGGCCGCCGCCGCTGCCTGCGCCATAGCCGGGCTCGGCGTCGGCCTCACCGCCTCCATCGCCTTCCGCTGGAGCGAGCGCGAGCAGGCCCGCGACAGGAGCGGCAGGACCGGCAGGACGAGCAGGACCGGCGCGACGGCGGAGTTGGACCAGGAACCGGCGCTGCCCCCGGGCGTGGACACCGTGCTCTCGGTGCTGCGCTCCTGCGCGATCGTGCTCGGCGAGGGCGACGAGGTGGTGAAGGCCTCCTCCGCCGCCTACGCGATGGGCCTGGTCCGCGGCGGCAAGGTGGCCGTGGACCAGATGCTGTCGCTGGCCCGCTCCACCCGGCGGGACGGCGAGATCCGGCAGATCGAGCTGGAGCTGACCCGCCCCGGCGCCTCGGCCCGCACCGCCGAGCCGCTGGCGGTCTCGGTCCGGGTCGCCCCGCTGGGCTCCCGGCTGGTGCTGGTGCTGGTCGAGGACCGCACCGAGCGCCGCCGGATCGAGGCGATCCGGCGCGACTTCGTGGCGAACGTCTCGCACGAGCTGAAGACCCCGGTGGGCGCGCTCTCGCTGCTCTCCGAGGCCGTCGCGGACGCCTCCGACGACCCGGAGGCGGTGCAGCGCTTCGCCGGCCGGATGCAGGTCGAGGCGACCCGGCTGGCCAGCCTGGTGCAGGAGATCATCGACCTGTCCCGGGTGCAGGACGACCAGCTCAAGGTCGACCCGGAGCCGGTCGCGGTGGACGAGCTGATCGCCGAGGCGATCGACCGCTGCCGGCAGACCGCCGCGGCCAAGCAGATCGTCATCGCGGCGGGCGGCACCACCGGCCTGTACCTGGTCGGCAACCGCGGCCAGCTGGCCGCCGCCCTCGGCAACCTGGTGGAGAACGCGGTGAACTACAGTCCGCCGCGCACCAGGGTCGCCCTCGCCACCCGCCGGATCTCCAGCGCCGCGGCGCTGGGCGAGGCGGACGGCGAGCTGATCGAGATCTCGGTGACCGACCAGGGCATCGGCATCTCGGAGAAGGACCGCGAGCGGATCTTCGAACGCTTCTACCGGGTGGACCCCGCCCGCTCCCGCCTCACCGGTGGCACCGGCCTCGGCCTGTCCATCGTGAAGCACGTCGCCGCCTCGCACCGCGGCACCGTGTCGGTGTGGAGCGTCGAGGGCCAGGGTTCCACCTTCACTCTGCGGCTCCCCGCCGGGCAGGCCCCGGTCGAGGACCCCGAAAACCACGCAGCAACCACACTTCCTGCCCCGGAGGCCCGATCGTGACCCGTGTACTGGTGGTCGAGGACGAGGAGTCGTTCAGCGACGCCCTGTCGTACATGCTCCGCAAGGAGGGCTTCGAGGTGGCGGTCGCCGCCACCGGGCCCGACGCGCTGGAGCAGTTCGAGCGCAACGGAGCCGACCTCGTCCTGCTCGACCTGATGCTGCCCGGCCTGCCCGGCACCGAGGTCTGCCGCCAGCTGCGGGTCCGCTCCAACGTCCCGGTGATCATGGTCACCGCGAAGGACAGCGAGATCGACAAGGTGGTCGGCCTGGAGATAGGGGCCGACGACTACGTCACCAAGCCGTACTCCACCCGCGAGCTGGTCGCCCGGATCCGCGCGGTGCTCCGCCGCCGCGGCGAGGACGGCGGCGGCGACGGCGCGGCCGCCCCGGGCGCGCTGGAGGCCGGTCCGGTCCGGATGGACGTCGACCGGCACGTGGTGACGGTGGACGGCGCCAAGGTCGACCTGCCGCTCAAGGAGTTCGACCTGCTGGAGATGCTGCTGCGCAACGCGGGCCGGGTGCTGACCCGGATGCAGCTGATCGACCGGGTCTGGGGCGCGGACTACGTCGGCGACACCAAGACCCTGGACGTCCACGTGAAGCGCCTGCGGGCGAAGATCGAGCCGGACCCGGGCGCCCCGCGCTACCTGGTCACCGTCCGCGGCCTGGGCTACAAGTTCGAGCCGTAGGCCGCGACCCCCGCACCCAGCAGGAAGGGCCCCGCCTCGGCGGGGCCCTTCCGCGTCCGTCCCCGGCCGGGCCGGGGCGTCGTACGGGTCCTACTGGGCCGGGGCCGAGCTCGACGGGCTGACCGGGGCACCGGCCGAGCCGCTCGCGGTGGCGCCGGGCGAGGCCGAGCCGCTGGCGGTGGCGCCGGCCGACGGCGAGCCGCTCGCGCCGGGCGAGGCCGAGCCCGTGGCCTCGGCGGACGGGGAGGCGGCCGCGGACGGGGCGGCCGACTTCGGGCCGAAGCCCTCGTACAGGCCGTCGGCGGGCTGCACGTTGGCGTTGGCGGAGACCTCGCCGGCCTTCTTGAAGGTGAAGGCGGTCTTGGCGTAGCCGCCGACCGACAGGTCCGAGGTCGGGATCGAGGCGGTCGGGCCGCCCTCGGCGCCGATCAGCACCGACTCGCCGGGCGCGAGCGTGATGTCCGAGACGGCGGCGCCGCTCTCGTCGGTCAGCTTGGCGGCGGCGTCGTCGATCTTCACCGAGGTCAGCACCTCCTCGGCGGTGCCGGTGTTGGCGATGTTGACCGTGAGGTTCGCGGCGCCCGAGTACGCGCCGGCGGTGCCCTTCGGGGTGACCACCACGATGTTGTTGAGCTTGACGTCGGTACCGATCGCCGTCGCCGCGTTGTCCGGCTTGATCTGCAGCGTGCTCGCGTCGTTGCCCGCGGCGCAGGCGGCCAGCGGGACGATCGCGGCGAGGACGATGGCGGCGACAGCGCCGCGTCGAAGGCTCCGGCTCACGGCGGCGACTTCTCCTTGATGGGGGGACGATCCAGCGGAAAACGGATCACGGTCGGTGGTCGAGGGTCAGACTACCGACCACACATATCCGGCTCTCACGGGGTGGCCCCGTGTCGCGGTCCGATCACGATCCGGGGCGTCCGGCGCGTCGGGGGCAAAAACTCAAGATCCAATCATGGTTTCGGGACGGTGACCAGAGGTTTCGTCGCGCGGTCAGACCGCCTCCGACCTGCGGGAAGCCCGGATCGAACACCGGTCGCAGCATGCGACGGGGGTGGTTGTCAAGCCCTGGAACCCGCCCTGACCTGCGAAAACGCCCTTCGAGTCAGCCGAAAAGCGTGTTATTCTGGAAAGCCACGGAAGGGGTCCTGTCACATGACGTTCAAGGTTGGCGACACGGTGGTCTACCCCCATCACGGGGCTGCGCTGATCGAGGCCATCGAAACTCGCCAGATCAAAGGTGTGGACAAGACCTACCTGGTGCTGAAGGTGCAGCAGGGAGATCTGACGCTTCGCGTTCCCGCGGAGAACGCCGAGTTCGTCGGCGTCCGCGACGTGGTGGGCCAGGAGGGTCTGGACCGCGTGTTCGAGGTGCTCAGGGCACCGTACACCGAAGAGCCCACCAACTGGTCTCGCCGGTACAAGGCGAACCTGGAGAAGCTCGCGTCCGGCGACGTGATCAAGGTCGCGGAGGTCGTCCGCGACCTGTGGCGCCGCGAGCGCGAGCGCGGTCTGTCCGCCGGTGAGAAGCGGATGCTGGCCAAGGCCCGGCAGATCCTGGTGAGCGAACTCGCGCTCGCCGAGAACACCAACGAGGACAAGGCCGAGACGCTGCTCGACGAGGTCCTCGCCTCCTGAGCCGACCCGCTCGGTGCGGAGTCGGTTCATTCCTGATCTTCCAACCCCCGCAATGACGTTGAGCCAGACGTCGAACCAGGGGTGTTGAGCCAGGTGTGACGCAGCGCCCGGTGGTGCCCGAACGGCACCTCGGGCGCTTCGCCATGCCCGAAAGGGGTCGGTGACATGGCGGAACGGCGGGCGCGGTTCCACTAACGTGCAGTCAGGAAGGGGGCCTGCCCGCTCGCGTAATCCGCGCTCGGCACGGGCCATACCCATCACTACCGAGGAGCCAAACCTGAACGCCTCAGCACAGCTCGCGGCAGCGGTCGTCCCGGCCGCCGGGCGCGGCGAGCGACTCGGCCCCGGCGCCCCCAAGGCGCTGCGCGAACTCGGCGGCGTCCCACTGCTGGTGCACGCCGTCCGGGCGCTGGCCCGCAGCCGGGCGGTCGGCCTGGTGGTGGTGTGCGCCCCGCCGGACGGCGTGGCCGAGGTGGTCTCGCTGCTGGACAGCCACGGCCTGGACGGCAAGGACGTCCGGGTGGTGCCCGGCGGCGCCAGCCGGCAGGAGTCGGTGCGCCTCGGCCTGGCCGCCGTTCCGGCGGGCACCCGGGTGGTGCTGGTGCACGACGCGGCCCGCCCGCTGGTGCCGGTCGAGGTGGTGGACGCGGTGGCCGCCGCCGTCCGCGCCGGGGCGGCGGCGGTGGTGCCCGCGGTGCCGCTGGCCGACACCGTCAAGCGGGTCGAGCCGCAGCCGTCCGGCCCGGAGCCGGTGCTGGACACGCCCGACCGCTCCACCCTGCGCGCGGTGCAGACCCCGCAGGGCTTCGACCTGCCCGGGCTGGTCGCCGCGCACGAGCGGGCGCTCGCCGAGGGCGCCGAGGTGACCGACGACGCCGGGCTGATCGAGCGCTTCGGCGGCCGGGTGGTCGTGGTGCCCGGCCACGAGGAGGCGTTCAAGGTGACCCGTCCGCTGGACCTCGTGCTCGCCGAGGCCGTGCTCGCCCGCCGGAGGGCCACCGATGGCTACTGACCGACCGGTCCTCCCCCGCGTCGGCATCGGCACCGACGTGCACGCCTTCGAGGAGGGCCGCCCGCTGCGGGTGGCCGGCCTGGACTGGCCCGGCGAGACCGGCCTGGCCGGGCACTCGGACGCCGACGTGGCCGCGCACGCCGCCTGCGACGCGCTGTTCTCCGCCGCCGGGATCGGCGACCTCGGCGCGCACTTCGGCACTTCCCGCCCCGAGTGGGCGGGCGCGGCCGGGGTGGCGCTGCTGGCCGAGGCGGCCCGGCTGGTCCGGGAGGCGGGCTTCGAGATCGGCAACGTCGCCGTCCAGGTGATCGGCGTCCGCCCGAAGGTCGGCAAGCGCCGGGCCGAGGCCCAGGCCGCGCTGTCGGCGGCGGTCGGCGCCCCGGTCTCGGTCTCCGGCACCACCACCGACGGCCTCGGCCTGACCGGCCGCGCGGAGGGACTCGCCGCGATCGCCACGGCGCTGGTCTACGAACTTCCCGCCGCCTAGCCTGGGTTCCGACAGATCGTCAAGAACCGGACGTAGGAGGCGACATGGGCGTCGAGCTCAGCGGCAAGGTCAAGGAACTGCTGGACGCGAAGAGTTACGCGGTGGTGTCCACGGTGCAGCCCGACGGCAGCCCGCAGTCCTCCGTGGTCTGGGTGAAGCGGGACGGGGACGACATCCTGTTCTCCACCGTGCAGGGCCGCCGCAAGCACCTCAACCTGGCGCGCGACCCGCGGATCAGCCTGCTGGTCAACCCGGCGGACGACCCGTACACCTACTTCGAGGCGCGCGGCGAGGTCACCCTGACCACCGAGGGCGGCCGGGAGCTGATCGACGAGCTGTCGCGCAAGTACCGGGGCCAGGACTACGGCTTCGACGGGCCGGACGACGTCCGGGTGGTGGTCCGGCTCAGCCCGCGCAAGATCGTCGGCAACATCGGCTGAACGAGGGCGCGCCAAAGGGCTCGGAAGGTGGCGGGGCACCCCCCGCCGCCCACTACCCTGGTCGCTGTGAGCCTTCGCCTGTACGACACCATGACCCGCCAGGTACGCGACTTCGTCCCGCTGGTGCCGGGCTGTGTCTCGATCTACCTGTGCGGTGCCACGGTCCAGGCACCGCCGCACATCGGGCACATCCGCTCCGGCCTGAACTTCGACGTGATGCAGCGCTGGTTCCGCTACCGCGGCTACGACGTCACGTTCGTCCGGAACGTCACCGACATCGACGACAAGGTGATCGCCAAGGGGCGCGAGCAGTCCACCGAGTGGTGGAAGATCGCGTACGCCAACGAGCGCGCCTTCAACGACGGTTACACCGCGCTCGGCTGCCTCCCGCCGAGCGCCGAGCCGCGCGCCACCGGCCACGTGCCCGAGATGATCGAGATGATGCGCGGCCTGATCGAGCGCGGCCACGCGTACGAGTCCGACGGCAACGTGTACTTCGCGGTCACCACCTTCCCGGAG
The DNA here is from genome assembly GCF_053603035.1 of Kitasatospora sp. NPDC004272. Taxonomy (NCBI): domain Bacteria; kingdom Bacillati; phylum Actinomycetota; class Actinomycetes; order Kitasatosporales; family Streptomycetaceae; genus Kitasatospora; species Kitasatospora sp. NPDC004272. The sequence goes on from NZ_JBSGET010000007.1 coordinate 18,345, forward strand.
TACCTGGCGCTCTCCAACCAGGAGCTGGAGAACCTCCGGCAGCCCTCCGGCGACAACGAGACCGGCAAGCGCGACCCGCGCGACTTCGCGATGTGGAAGGCCGCCAAGCCCGGCGAGCCGAGCTGGGAGACGCCCTGGGGCCGCGGCCGCCCGGGCTGGCACCTGGAGTGCTCGGCGATGGCGCACAAGTACCTCGGCCGGTCCTTCGACGTGCACGGCGGCGGGCTCGACCTGATCTTCCCGCACCACGAGAACGAGATCGCCCAGTCCCGGGCGTTCGGCGACGAGTTCGCCAACTTCTGGGTGCACAACGCCTGGGTGACGCTGGCGGGCGAGAAGATGTCCAAGTCGCTGGGCAACTCGGTGCTGGTCTCCGAGATGGTCAAGCGCTGGCGCCCGATCGTGCTGCGCTACTACCTGGCCGGCCCGCACTACCGCTCGATGATCGAGTACAGCGAGGAGTCGCTGCGCGAGGCCGAGACCGGCTTCGGCCGGATCGAGGGCTTCATCGAGCGGGCCGTGGAGCGCTGCGGCCCGGTCGACGCGGCGCCCGAGGTGCCGCCGGCCTTCGCCGAGGCGATGGACGACGACCTGGGCGTCCCGCAGGCGCTCGCCGTGGTGCACACCGCCGTCCGGCAGGGCAACAGCGCGCTCGGCGCGGACGACAAGGAGTCGACCGCGGCCCGGCTCGCCGAGGTCCGGGCGATGCTCGGCGTGCTCGGCCTCGACCCGCTGGACGAGCAGTGGGCCGACGGCGCCGGCCAGGGCGAGGAGCTCACCGGCGTGGTCGACTCGCTGGTCCGGCTGGTGCTCGACCAGCGCCAGGCCGCCCGCGCCCGCAAGGACTTCGCGACCGCCGACGCGATCCGCGACCAGCTCGGCGCGGCCGGGCTGGCGATCGAGGACACCCCGTCCGGCGCGCGCTGGACGATCAACCAGTAGGACCAGTAGCCCCCCGGGGCGCGCAGGGGCCGTACCTTTGTAGGGGTGCGGCCCCGACGCACGCAGCAGACGCAGAGACAGGAAGTACAGCCATGGCCGGCAACAGCCAGCGCAGGAACCGACGCAACGCCGGATCGAAGAAGGGCGCGAGTGTCGGTACCGGCGGCCACAGCCGGAAGGCGCTCCAGGGCAAGGGGCCGACCCCGCCCGGCGAGGCCCGCAAGGGGCACCCCAAGCAGCGCGCCGCCAACGCCGCGCTCAAGCGCGAGCGCGACGCCAAGTCCCGCGCGGGCATGCGCCGCTCCGGCGCCGGTTCGCGCAGCGGCCGCGGCGGCGCGGGCGCGGCCGAGCTGGTGGTGGGCCGCAACTCGGTGGTCGAGGCGCTCCAGGGCGGCGTCCCGGCGACCGCGCTGTACGTGCAGCAGTTCATCGACACCGACGACCGGGTCCGGGACGCCTTCCAGGCCGCCAACGAGCGCGGCGTCCCGCTGATGGAGGCCCCGCGCCCGCAGCTGGACCAGATGACCGGCGGCCTCAACCACCAGGGCCTGGTGCTGCAGGTCCCGCCGTACGAGTACGCGCACCCCGAGGACCTGCTGGAGGGCGCCGCCGACTCCGGGCAGGACGCGCTGATCGTCGCGCTGGACGGCGTCACCGACTCCCGCAACCTGGGCGCCGTGGTCCGCTCCGCCGCCGCGTTCGGCGCGCACGGCGTGGTGATCCCGGAGCGCCGGGCGGCCGGCATGACCGCCGGTGCCTGGAAGACCTCCTCCGGTGCGGCGGCGCGCCTGCCCGTGGCGCGCGCCACCAACCTGACCCGCGCGCTGGAGGCGTACCAGAAGGCCGGCCTGATGGTGGTCGGCCTGGCCGCCGACGGCGAGGCCGAGATCGGCGACCTGGACGCGCTGACCGGCCCCGTGGTGATCGTGGCCGGCTCCGAGGGCAAGGGCCTGTCCCGGCTGGTCTCGGAGACCTGCGACCTGCGGGTGCGGATCCCGATGCCCGGCCAGACCGAGTCGCTGAACGCCGGTGTGGCCGCCGGCGTGGTGCTGTACGAGGCCTCCCGGCTGCGCGCCAAGCGCTGACCGCGGGCCGGCGCGTCGTTTTCGTGGGGGAACCGGTCGGGTCCGGTCGGGCCCGATCGGTTTTCCCATGATCACTTCAAATCCCCTCCGGGAATCCACCCGGGAGAGTGTCCTCCGGGCCCGTCACCCGGTTAGAGGGGTGTGGACACCAGAACACCTCTGCGCCTCGGGCAGCGCCCCGCGGGGATAGACGACGGACCGGTCCTCAACACGGTCCGGGTGCCGTCCGACCCGTCGAGGCTCAGCAGCACCCAGGCCAGCTTCCGGATCCGGCTCTCCGCCCCGGTGGCCCCGATGATCGACGCCCCCGCCGGTGCCGCCTTCGGTGACCCGTACGGCCTGCGCAGCGGCGTCACCCCGCAGGTCGTGGTGCCCGCCGCGTCGGTGCCCGCGCTGGCCGGGATCACCGCCGCCTCGGTCACCGGCGCGGCGCCCCGCCGCAGGGCCCGGGTGGTCACCGCCTGGAGCGGCCAGGCCGGGCCCGGCGACACCGCCGCGACCCAGCTGCTGGAAGCCGTCCGGCTGACCACCGTGCCCGCCCCCGCCAAGGGCCGCCCGGACGACGACACCCAGCAGCTGCAGGGCGTCCCCCGGCAGTACGGGCCGACCGGCGGGTCGACCGGCTCCGGGGAGGTCCCGCACGTCGGCGTCCCCGAACTGCTGGACGAGTCGGTCCGGCTCGGGGCCGGCCGCAGCTGGCGGCCCGAGGGCGAACTGCCCGAGGTGCCGTCGCTCGGCGAGGGCTCCAAGCACGCCTGGTACCCCGGCCGCCGGGTCGACCTCGGCCTGGTGCTGCTGCCGCTGCGGGTGCTGCTCGGCTCGCTGTCGGTGTACGCCGGGTTCAGCAAGCTGTGCGACCCGGTGTACTTCGACGGCGGCGAGCGCGGCTCGATGATGCGCTGGCTGTCCTCGCTGCACCCGTGGAAGGTCGCCCAGCCGCTGCTGGACCTCGCGATGGCCCACCCGGTGGGCGCCGGGCTCGCGGTCTCCTTCCTGGAGATCGTGGTGGGCGTGCTGTCCATCCTGGGCCTGTGGCAGCGGCTCGCGGCGGGCACCGCGATGGCGCTGTCCGCGGCGCTGCTGTTCACCGTGAGCTGGAAGGCGGTGCCGGTCTACGACACCCCCGACCTGATCTTCCTCGCGGCCTGGAGCCCGCTGCTGATCGCCGGGGCCCCGTTCGCCTCGCTGGACGGCCGGATCGCCCTGGAGGCGTTCCGCCGGCACGGGCCGACCGAGCCCGGCGCGGTCCGGCGGCGGATGCTGCGCCGGCGCGGCGTGGTCACCGCCGTGGTGGTGGGCCTGACCATGCTGTCCGGCTCGCTGCTCGGCGCGGCGGTCCGCACCGGCGACACCGAGGCGCCGGCCAAGCCGTCGACGAACTACGGCCCCCCGGTCTGGCCGAGCAACAGCCCCTCGCCGACGCCCACCCCCTCGCCGACGCCGACGCCCACGCCCAGCGCCACCACCGGCCAGAGCAAGGCCCCGGCGTCCCCGACGCCGTCGCCCGGCTCCAGCCGCGGCGCCAAGTCGTCGAAGCAGCCCCCGAGCACCCCGACGGGCGGGAGCAGCACGACCCAGCGCGGCGGCGGCAGCGGGGCCGGCACCACCGGCTCGGGCAGCAGCGGCAGCGGTAGTGGCAACGGCGGCTCGGCCGGGGGCACCGGCTCCGGCGGCGCCCCCGCGAGCACCCCGCGCACCGCGCAGCCCTCGCACGGCGTGATCGGCGGGCTGCTGGGCAGCGGCCCGCCGCTGCTGGAGCTCGGCATGAGCCCGCAGCGGCCCGTCGGCACCGCCTGACGGCCCCCGGAACGCCGTAGGGCCCCTCCCCGCCCGGGGAGGGGCCCTACGGCGTTCCGGAGCCCCCGCTCAACCGCGGTGCGCGGCCAGCTCCTTGGCGGCCTCGCTGAGGTCCTTGGCGGTGTCGATGGCCCGCCAGTAGCAGCCCTGCGGCAGCTGGTACCCGGCCAGTCGGCGCTCGCGGGCGAGCTGCGGGAAGGTGGTGCGCTCGTGGTCGCCGACCTCGGGCAGCAGCTCGCGGAAGCCCGGCGCGAAGACGTACAGGCCCGCGTTGATCAGGAACGGGGACGGCGGGGCCTCGATGAAGTCCAGCACGTTGCCGAACCGGTCGGTCTCCACCGCGCCCCACGGGATCCGCGGCCGGGCCAGCGCCAGGGTGGCCACGGCGGCGCGCTCGTGGTGGAAGGCGGCCATCTCGCGCAGGCTGAACCTGGTCCAGATGTCGCCGTTGGTGGCGTACCAGGGCTCGGCGGGGCGTGGCAGGGCGGCCGCCGCGTGCCGCAAGCCGCCGCCGCGGCCCAGCGGTTCGGCCTCCACCACGGTGCGGACGCGCAGCGGCAGTTCGGTCCGCTCCAGCCACTGCTGGAGCACCTCGGCCAGGTGGCCGCAGGAGACCACCACGTCGGTGACGCCCTCGGCGGCCAGCCACTCCAGCTGGTGGCCGATGATCGGCCGGCCGGTGCCGGGGATCTCCACCAGCGGCTTGGGCCGGTCGTCGGTGTAGGGGCGCAGCCGGGAGCCCTGCCCGCCCGCCAGGATCACCGCCTGGGTGACGGCGGGGGCGGCGGCGCCCGGGGCGGTGCCGGTGTCTGCTGTCATGCGCGCCACGATAACGGGCCCGCCCCGGCCGGGGGCGGGCCCGTGCGGCGTGTCGGCGGGCCGACCGGCCGTGCCGGGTGGGTCAGTTGACCACGCCGGCGGCGAACGAGCCGTCGCAGACCGGGCGGGCGAAGGAGCGGGCGCGCTGCGCGTCGCCCTGGTACTTCTTCACCGCGGCGCGGCCGAGGTCGCCGGCCAGCTGGCTGCAGTACGGGGTCAGCGAGGGCTTCTCGCGCATGGTGCGCTCCAGCAGGTCGAGCGCCGTCCCCGGGTTGTGGTTCTTCAACTCCTCCAGCAGGTCGACCCGGAGGGCGTCCTGCGGGGCCATCCCGTCGGTGTCGGGCGCGGTCGAGGTGCGGCCGATGGAGCCGTCACCGCTGGAGGCCGCGACCACCTGCTGGTCCAGCCCGGTCGGCGGGGCCCACGGGACGCGGGTGACGGCGAGCGTGCCGGTGGTCACCAGGATCACCGGCAGGGTGAGGGCAACGGTCTGGGCGATGCGGCGCACGAGCTGTTTCACGCACAGGAGAGTAGCGGTGCGTGGCGGAGCGGGCGCGCCACGTTACCCCATCGGGTGACGGGTGTCCCGTTTTGTCCCTCCATCGGGTTGACGGGGCGGGCCGGGGAACGCCGGAACCCCCTGCCGACCGCCGTGGGCAGGGGGTTCCGTGGAAGAACGGTGGGACGGGCGCCGCCGTCAGGTGCGGCGCCCCTCCGGTGCCGTCGTCAGCGGCTCAGGCGCACGCCGCCGTTGGCCTCGGTGGTGAAGACGTGCGGCTCGTTGCCGACCGGCACGACGTGGATGGTCTCGCCGCGCTGCGGGATCTCGCGGCTGTGCACGCGGACCACGATCTCCTTGTCCTCGCCGGACACCTGGGTGGTGCCGTAGACGAAGCCGTCGGCGCCGAGCTCCTCGACCACGTTGACGGTGACCGCGACGCCTTCGAGGCCGCCGGCCGGGACGACCTGGAAGTGCTCGGGGCGGATGCCGACCACGACGCTCTTCGCGTCGCCGGCCTTGGCCAGGTCCTCGCGGGCGATGCTGATGACCGAGCCGCCGAACTTGACGCCGCCGTCGACCAGCGGAACCTCGATCAGGTTCATCGCCGGGGAGCCGATGAAGCCGGCCACGAACAGGTTGCCCGGGCGGTCGTACATGGCGCGCGGGGCGTCGACCTGCTGGAGCAGACCGTCCTTGAGGACCGCGACGCGGTCACCCATGGTCATGGCCTCGGTCTGGTCGTGGGTGACGTAGACCGTGGTGATGCCCAGGCGGCGCTGCAGCGAGGCGATCTGGGTACGGGTGGACACGCGGAGCTTGGCGTCCAGGTTCGACAGCGGCTCGTCCATCAGGAAGACCTGCGGCTGGCGGACGATCGCGCGGCCCATCGCGACGCGCTGGCGCTGACCGCCGGAGAGCGCCTTCGGCTTGCGGTCCAGGTACTGGGTCAGGTCGAGGATCTTCGCGGCCTCTTCGACCTTGGTGCGGATCTCGGCCTTGTTCACGCCGGCGATCTTCAGGGCGAAGCCCATGTTCTCGGCGACGGTCATGTGCGGGTACAGCGCGTAGTTCTGGAACACCATCGCGATGTCCCGGTCCTTCGGCGGCAGGTGGGTGACGTCGCGGTCGCCGATGCGGATGGCGCCCTCGTTCACGTCCTCCAGACCGGCCAGCATGCGCAGCGAGGTCGACTTGCCACAGCCGGAGGGGCCGACCAGGACGAGGAACTCGCCGTCCGCGATCTCCAGGTCGAGCTGGTCGACGGAGGGCTTGTCGGCACCCGGGTACACACGGGTGGCCTTGTCGTACGTCACAGAAGCCATGGTGCTTCGCTCCTTCACCGGCAGGAACGTGCCGGACGATCCGAGTAAAGGTGGATGTTTCCCACCGCGCCGACTGGTCTCGACCACTGGTCCCGACCACTGGCATCGAGCACGGTTCCCCGTGACGCTACCTGGCAGTTCATCGTTTTGTCAGCCCTCTGCCGCCCTCCAGTTCGCATCGATCCGGTCACACCACCCTCCGCGACCCTCCCCCCGCACCCCCGCAACCACCCGCATCCCCGCGCCCCTGCCCGGTACACTGCCCACTGGTGCCGCCGTGGATCCCGCGGACGGCCACCGCGCCTCCTTAGCTCAGTTGGCCAGAGCACCGCTCTTGTAAAGCGGGGGTCGTCGGTTCGAACCCGACAGGGGGCTCCCAGCGGGGTGGTGCCCCGCGCGCTATCGTGCCGGGCACGGAAGCCCAGGGCGCCGGAGCACCGCCGCCGGAAGGCGCGCTCAGCGACGCCGAGGCGGAGCAGTTCCGCCACCTGCCGCGGCGCCACCTCTCGCACGAGCTCGACCAGTGGGAGACCTGGCGGACCTGCTGACGCCGGTGGCCCGGGGACGGCAGGTGGTCCGGGTGCTGGAGGGCGCGGTGATGGCGAGCCTGTTCTTCGAGGCCAGCGCCCGCACCGGGCTGAGCTGCGAGTCCGCGTTCGCGCGGCTGGGCGGCTCGGTGGTCTCCAGCACCGGCGCCGGGATCATGTCGATCTCCAAGGGCGAGTCGCTGGCCGACACCAGCCAGTGGTCAGCGGCTACGGCGACCTGGTGGTGATGCGCCACCCCGAGGAGAGCGCCGTCCACGAGTTCGCGGCGGCCACCAACGTCCCCGTGGTCAACGCGGGCAACGGCCCGGGCGAGCAACCGACCCAGGCCCTGCTCGACATGTTCACCCTGCACCGGGAGTTCGCCCGCACCGGCCGCACCCTCGACGGCTCCCGGATCCCCCTGGTCGGCGACCTGCGGCACGGTCGCACGGTGCACTCGCTGATCAAGCTGGTCACCCGGTACGAGGACCTGACCGTGGTCTGCGCCACCCCCGGACCGCTCGGCCTGCCCGCCGAACTGCTGGAACTGGCCGAGCGCCGCGGCCACCGGATCGAACTGAGCGACCACCCGGAGACCGGCCTCAAGGACGCCGACCCGGTCTACGCGACCCGCCTGCAGACCGAGCGCTTCGCGGACCGCCCGCTCCCGTACAGCGACGAGTTCCGGGTCGACCGGGCGCTGGTCTCCCGGGCCTGCCGGGAGGACGCGGTGATCATGCACCCGCTGCCCCGGGACAGCCGTCCCGGCTCCAACGACCTCGCCACCGACCTGAACCGGGACCCCGGCTGGCGATCTTCCGGCAGGCCGACGCGGGCGTCCCGATGCGGATGGCGCTGTTCGCCTCCGTCCTCGGCGTCGCCGACGCGATCCCCGGCGCGCTCCGCCCCGCCACCTGGTACCGCCCCGAGTTCACCGGCCCGGACGACGCCCCGTTCTACCGGAACGCCACCTCCTGACGGCCTCCGACGGCCCCTCACGGCGTGCTGGCAGCCCGCTCGGCGGCGACCAGTCGTCCGATCTCGGCGGCCACCGCCGAGCCGGGCGGCAGCAGGTGGGCGACCAGGGTGGGCTCCCCGTCGGCGGCGTGCAGCTTGACGTAGTCGAGGGTCAACCGCCCGTACCGGGGGTGGACGAAGGTCCGGCTGCGCGGGGTGTAACCGACCAGGTCGTGCCGCTCCCACAGCGCGCGGAACTCGGGGCTGGCCTCCCGCAGCCGGGCGACCAGCGCGGCGTACTCGGCCCGCAGCAGCCGGTCGCCCGCCTGGGAGCGGAACAGGGCGACGGTGTGGGCTGCCTCCTGCTCCCAGTCCTCGTGCAGGGACCGCAGTTCGGGGGACATGAACATCAGCCACAGCATGTTGCGGTCGGCGGGCGCCACCCGGTCGAAGCCGTCGAACAGCGCCTGCTGGCCCCGATTCCAGGCCAGGACGTCGAAGCGCGGGCCGGTCATGAAGGCCGGGTTCGGGTCCAACTGGTCCAGCAGTAGGCGGTAGTTGGCGGACAGCGGGCCGGTCGTCACCCCGGTCGCTTCCCCGGTCGGCGCACCCGGCTGTGCCCCGGGCGGCACCTCCTCGGCGAGCCGGAAGAGGTGGGCGCGCTCCACCTGGTCCAGCCCCAGCGCGCCCGACAGCCCCGTCAGCACCTGTCGGGAGACCCGGATCCGCCGCCCCTGCTCCAGCCAGGTGTACCAGGAGGCGCTGACCCCGGCCAGGGCTGCGAGCTCCTCCCGGCGCAGCCCGGGCGTCCGACGCCGGCCGCTGCCCGGCAGCCCCGCGGCCTCCGGCGTGCGCCGCTCCCGCCGACTGCGCAGGAACGCCGCCAACTCCTTTCGGCGCTGCGGCGATCCGCTCATCGGAGCTCTCCCGTCGGTCGGTTCCTGGTGGTCCGGAACCCAGGATAAGTGCCCATCTTTTCGCCACCGCCCGGGTGAACGAGATTGTGCGCAGGCGCAGTTGGAGCGCCGTTCGGTACGAAACCCCTGGGAGGGCGCATGTCCGGCAAGGAATTGACGGATCGGCACGTGGTGGTGGTGGGAGGAAGCTCCGGCATCGGCCGGGCGGTGGCGGCCCGGGCCCGCGCGGCCGGTGCGCGGGTGACCGTGGCGTCCCGCTCGGAGCGCAAGCTCGCCGCGACCGCCGCCGAACTCGGCGTCGCCACCCACCCGGTGGACGTGACGGACGAGGAGAGCGTGCGGGCGCTGTTCGCCGCGACCGGAGAGCTGGACCACTTGGTGCTGTGCCCGGGGGAGATGGCCAACGGTTCCGTCCTGGAGGTCGGCGCGGACGCGATCCGGGCCTGCCTGGACACCAAGCTGGTCGGCCAACTGCTGGCGGTCCGGCACGCGCACGACCGGCTCGCCGCGGACGGCTCGATCGTCCTACTGGCCGGTGCGGGCGGCTACAAGCCGTTCTCCGGGATGAGCGTCACCGCGGCCGCCAACGTCGGCATCGGTGCGATGGGCCGCTCGCTCGCCCTGGAACTGGCCCCGGTCCGGGTCAACGTCCTGGTGGCCGGCCTGGTCGACACCCCGCTGTGGGACTTCCTCCCCGAGGACGACCGGGCCGCGTTCTTCGCCGCAGCCGCCGCCGGTACCCCGGTCGGCCGGATCGGGCAGCCGGACGACATCGCCGCGTCCGTGCTCCACCTGCTGGAGAACACCTTCGTCAACGGCGCCCTGCTGCACGTCGACGGCGGCGCGCTGCTCTGAGTCCCGCGTGAGCCTCCGGCCTGACGATCGAGATCCCGGAGAGCGCGGTGCTACGCAACGCCCACCACCTCCCGCCCGGCGTGGTGATCCAGCGCCGCTGACCTCCTCACGCCACCCCCGCCGTCGCCTCCGTGAACGTGATCAGGCCGCGCAGTTCGGCGACGATGGGGTTGTCGGTGCCGGAGAGCCGGTCGAGCGCGGCGCGCCAGTGGGTGAGGGCCTGGTGGGGGAGGCCCTGGTCGCGGAGGACGAGGCCGTGGGCGTGTTCGGCGAGGCCGGTGCCGTAGGTGTCGGCGAGTTCGGTGGTGAGGGCGAGGAGTTCGCGGCCGCGGTCGGCGGCGTCCTGGAGGCGGCGGAGGCGGCGGAGGGACTCGATCTCGCCGAGGCGGCACTCGCGCTTGGTGTTCCAGTGGGTGTTCTCGGAGCGGGCGAGCGCGGTGCGGTAGTGGTGGAGGGCTTCGGCGGGTTGGTCGAGGCGCAGGTGGGCGTTGCCGATGTTGCAGAGTCCGGCGGTTTCGAAGAGGACGGGGTCGCGGGTGCGCCGGCCGGCGTCGATGCTGCGGGTGTGGTGGGTGATGGCGAGGTGGGGGTCGTCGGCTTCGGCGAGGTTGCCGAGGGTGGAGAGCGCGAAGGCTTCGTTGAAGGCGTCGTCGTTGCGGACGGCGAGGTCGAGGGCCTGGTGGAGGGTGTCGGCGGCTTCCTGGTCGCGGCCGAGCAGTTGGAGGATGGTGGCGCGGTTGTTGAGGCCGGTCTGGAGCCGTTCGAGGTGGCCGGTGCGCCGCCAGAGCGGGATGGCCCGGTCGACGAGGTCGAGGGCGGTGGTGAAGCGTCCGGTGTCGGTGTGCGCGGTGGCGAGGTCGACGAGGGCGATGCCCTCGGCGACGCTGTGCTGTTCGCGTCGGGCCACGCGCAGCGCGATCTCGTTGAGTTGGAGGAGTTCGGGGGTGCGGCCGCGGGCCCGGAGGAAGGGCGGCAGGGCCTGGACGAGGGTGAGGAGTTGGGGGGCGGCCCAGGGCTGGTCGGCGAGCCGTTCGACGAGGACGGTGAGGTTGGCGCATTCGTTGTCGCCGAAGGCGAACGCGGTGTCGCGGTCGTCGTCGTGGCCGTGGCCGGGCGGGAGTTGGCGTTTGCGGTGGAGTCCGGGGTCGAGGACGCGGGCGGAGCCGGCGGCGGCGTCGAGGTACCAGTGGAGGGCGGCGGCGACGCTGCGGTCGCGTTCGGCCGGGTCCGCGGTGAGTTCGCGGGCGTAGTCGCGGACGAGGTCGTGGGGGACGAACAGGCCGCTGCGGGGTTCGTCGAGGAGGGCGATGTCGGCGAGCCGGTCGAGGGCGGCGCCGGCCTGTCCGGGGCTGATCCGCAGGACGCCGGAGAGCAGGCCGGCCGAGTACTCGGGGAGGTCGAGGGCGCCGACGGCGGCCAGGGCGTCGGCGGCGCGGCGGTCGAGCTTGCGGTCGGAGCCGCGGAGCGCGTCGTGGGCGAGGCCGAGGGACTGCCGGACGCTGAGGTCGTCGAGTTCGAGTTCGTCGAGCCGGTCCTCGGGGTCCTCCAGCCGGTCGGCCAGGTTGCGGACGGGGAGGGTGGCCCGGGCGGCGAGGCGGGCGGCGACGATGCGCAGGGCGAGCGGGAGGCGGCCGCAGAGTTCCACCAGCCGGGCCAGGTCGGCGTGTTCGATGCTGACGACCTCGCGTCCGGCGGTGGCGCGTCCGGCCGCGAGCTCGACCAGGGCGATGCTCTCCTTGCTGGTGAGGGTGCCGAGGCGGAGGTGGGTGGCGCCGTCGAGGGCCAGCATCGGGGTGCGGCTGGTGATCAGGACGCCGCAGCCGGGGCCGGAGGGCAGCAGGTGCCGGACCTGGGCGAGGTCGGCGGCGTCGTCGAGCAGCAGCAGGGTGCGGGTGCCGCTGAGGGTGCTGCGGAGCAGGGCGGCGGCGCCGTCGGCCTCGTCGGGGATGTCGGCGGGGCCGGTGCCGAGGCCGCGGAGCAGGGCGGTGAGCGCCTGGTGGACGCCGAGCGGGGTGAGGCCGGGGGTGGCGCCGCGCAGGTTGAGGAAGAGCTGGCCGTCGGGGAAGCGGCCGCGCAGCGTCTCGGCGCAGTGGACGGCGAGGGCGGACTTGCCGACGCCGGCCATGCCGCTGAGCACGGCGAGTCCGGGGCGGTCGGTGCCGGAGAGCAGGGCGGTGCGCAGGGCGTCGAGTTGTTCGCGGCGGCCGACGAAGTGCGGTGGCGGGGAGGGGAGTTGGGCGGGGATGGGGCGGCCGGTGCGCGGGGTGGGGGCGGGGGCGGGTTCGGGCTGGTCGGCGAGGATGCGGGCGTGCGACTCGCGTACGGCGGGGCCGGGTTCGATGCCGAGTTCGTCGACCAGGGCGCGGCGCAGTCGTTGGTAGACGGTGAGGGCCTGGGCGCGTTGGCCGGAGCCGTGCAGGGCGAGCATCAGTTGGCCGTGGAAGGCTTCGCGCAGCGGGTGCTCGCCGACCAGCCGGGTGAGTTCGGCGACCAGTCCGTGCGGGCGGCCCTGGTGGAGTTCGGCGTCGAAGCGCCATTCCAGGGCCTGCAGCCGGTTCTCCCGCCACTGTTCGCAGCGGGAGTGTCCGGCGGCGGTCTCGGGCAGGTCGGCGAGCGGTTCGCCGCGCCACAGTTCCAGGGCGGTGGCGGTCTCGGCGAGGACGCGGGGCCAGTCGGCGGCCTCGTGCGCGGCGCGGGCCCGCTGGACGGCCAGTTCGAACCGGGCGCTGTCGAGTTCCTCGTCCTTGACCAGGAGTTGGTATCCGGAGGGGACGGCGCGCAGCCGTTCGCCGGTGTCGTCGCCGAGCGACTTGCGGGTGCGGGCGACCAGGTTGCGCAGCGAGGCTTCGGCGGTGTTGGGGGTCTCGTCGCCCCACAGGGCGTCGATCAGCCGGTCCAGCGAGACCGGCTGGTTGGCGTTCAGCAGCAGGACGGCCAGCAGCGTACGGGCCTTGGGGCCGCGGATCGGGCAGTCCTGCGCGCCGTCGTGCGCCTGCAGGCTGCCGAGCAAGCCGAACCGCACCGCCGTACCCCCGTGTCCGCCTCGAACGCCTCCGCCCCCACCCTGGCGACACGCGTTAGGGCGATGTTATCGGCGGATTATGTGTGGGCTCCAAGCTCTTTCCTGTCAGCAGGTGAACGCCTCTGGCGGATTGTCAGGAATAACGGCCTTTGCCGCGCCACGGCGGGGCCGGCCACCGGGAAGAGCTCAGGAGACCGCCATGCCCCGCACGCGTACCGCCCGTCGCAGCGTCGCCGCACTGCTCGCCGCGGGGACCGCGGCCGTCCTGCTGACCGCCGCGCCGGCGCACGCCGAGGACGGCTGCCACCCGCAGGTTCTGGCCCCGCAGGTCGGGATCGTGGTGAACGAGGACGTGACCGGGGGAGTGGACGCCGTCGCCCGGGCCCGGACCTGGCTCGGCATGGGCCTGGGCTGCTCCCCGGAGGGGACGTACGGCGGTTACCGGACCGACGCCGGCGGTTACGCGTCCATGGCGTGGGGGCTGGACACGTCGCTGGAGCCCTCCCAGTTCATCTCCGCCGAGACGCTGGTGCCGATCACCAACAAGAACGACCTCACGGTCGGCGACGCCCTGCTGAACCCGGCCCCGGACGGTCACGTGGTGCTCTTCGCCGGTTGGACGGACAGCACCCACACCTCCTACCAGGGTTACGAGTTCACCACCGAGGGCGTGGTCCAGCGGGCCATCCCCTACCCCTACTTCGCCGGCCACGGCGAGTTCCGGCCGATGCGGGCGCGCTTCAACGCGGCCCTGGTCACCTACTCGGGTCCGGCGCCCCACCAGTTCTTCGACCAGGTCCGGACGGCCGACGACGTCTGGTCCCAGCCGGCCGGGGTCGACGGGTTCGGCGGCGCCCCGATCTTCCAGGGCTCCGAGGGGGCGGTCGCCGGGATGCCCGACGGCACCTCGCAGTTCCTGGCGGTCGGCAACGACGGCAACGTCTACCACGACCGCCACCTGCCCGACGGCACGTGGACGCCGCTGGCTCCGCTCGCGGGCGTCGGCACCCCGACCATGCAGGCGTCCAAGGTGGCGATCACCGGCCTGCCGGACGGCAGCGCCCAGGTGGTGGCGGTCGGCAACGACGGCAACGTCTACCACGAGACCCGGCTCGCCAACGGGAGCTGGACCGGCTTCCAGCCGCTGAACGGCCTCTCCGGCGCCCCGACCATGCGGGCCAAGGAGGTCGCGATCACCGCGCTGCCGGACGGCAGCTCGCAGGTCGCGGTGATCGGCTCCGACGGCAACGTGTACCACGAGATCCGCCGGGCGAACGGGAGTTGGACCGGCTTCGCGCCGCTGAACGGCGTCGGCACGCCGACCATGCAGGCGTCCAAGGTGGCGATCACCGGCCTGCCGGACGGCACCTCGCAGGTGGTGGCGGTCGGCAACGACGGCAACGTCTACCACGAGATCCGCCTGACCAGCGGGAGTTGGACCGGCTTCGCGCCGCTGGACGGCCTCTCCGGCGCCCCGGCCATGCAGGCGTCCGCGGTGGCCGTCGCGGGCCTCTCGGACGGCACCACGAAGGTCGCCGCCGTGGCGCCCGACGGCCGCACCTACCTGAGCACCCGGATGACCAGCGGCTCCTGGAGCGGCTTCCAGGCCGTGCCCCGCGAGCTCGACGGCACCCCGGCGACCGAGCGCGTCGCCCTGACCGCCCTCCCCAACGGCGGAACCGAACTGGTCCGCTCCTTCCACTGACCGGCCCCGCCCGGCGGGTGGCCCCGGCCCGCTGACCCCGGCCGCCGGCACCTCCCGTCCCCCGCTCCGACCAAGCCCATCCGCACCCGAACCGAAGAACGCGCCCCACCGGCCCGCCGCACCGACGGCGGCGGGCCCGCCCCGCCCTGCCCGCCCCGCCCTGCCCGCCCCGTCCGCTCCGACACCCGCTCCGACACCCGAGGAACCCGCCATGAAGACCCGCCGCCACCTGGCCACCGCCGCCGCTGCCGCGGCCCTGGCCGCCACCGCGCTCGGCACCGTCCCCACCGCCGCCTCGGCGGCGACCGGTCCCACCCGGGACGTGGACTACCTGGGCCGGACGTTCCGGATCCCCGCCGACTGGCCGGTGATCGACCTGTCCGCCGACCCCCGCACCTGCGTCCGCTTCGACCGGCACGCCCTCTACCTCGGCGCCCCCGGCACCGAACAGGACTGCCCCAGCCACCTCGTCGGCCGCACCGAGGCCCTGCTCGTCCAGCCCGCGGCCGGCGAGGCCCCCGGCACCACCGTGAACACCACCGCCCGGGAGATCGGGGCCGCCGACGGCACGGTGCGGGTCACCGCCACCTACGACACCGACCAGGCCCTGGTGACCGGCATCCTGACCGCCGCCGCCCTCCCCGCCGACGCCCCGGCCCCGGCCCCCGGCCGGGCCAGGTCCGCCCTGACCGCCACCGCCGCGACCCTCGCCGCGAGCGGCACCGACTTCACCGGCAAGGGCTTCGACGCCTGCGCCGCCCCCAGCAGCTCCCTGATGGCCGGCTGGCTGGCCGACTCGCCGTACCGCGCGGTCGGCGTCTACATCGGCGGTGCCCGGCTGGGCTGCCCGTCCCAGCCCAACCTCACCCCCGCCTGGGTGAGCCAACAGGCCACCGCGGGCTGGCACTTCATGCCGCTGTACGTGGGGATCCAGGCGGGCGAGATCAGCTCCCCGGCGAGCCAGGGCGCCGACGCCGCCAACGACGCGGTCAACCGCGCCACCGCCCTCGGCTTCGGCCCGGGCAGCGTCCTCTACTACGACATGGAGGCGTACTCCTCCGCCAACAGCGGCAAGGTGCTGGCCTTCCTGTCGGCCTGGACCGACCGGCTGCACGCCCTCGGCTACAGCTCCGGCGTGTACAGCAGCGCCGACAGCGGCATCGCCGACCTGGCGAAGCACGTCACCGGCTACACCATGCCCGACGTGGTGTACTTCGCCCGCTGGAACGGCACCGCCGGGACGTCCGACAGCGCCCTGCCCGCCGGGTACTGGAACGACCACCAGCGCGTCCACCAGTACGCCGGCAACGTCACCGAGACCTACCACGGCTACGCGCTGAACATCGACGCCGACTACCTGGACGTCAAGGTCGCCCCGACCGCGACCGCCGCCCCGAACGGCGTGTTCTCGCACGACGTCCGGTCCGCCAACGGCTCCTGGAGCTCCTTCGGCGCCCTCGACGGCTACGCCGGGGACCCGACCTTCCGGGGCCCGGAGGCCGCGATCACCGGCCTGCCGGACGGCACCGCCCAGGTGGTGGGCATCGGCAACGACGGCAACGTGTACCACGAGACCCGGCTGACCAGCGGGAGTTGGACGGGCTTCGCGCCGCTGAACGGCGTGGGCACGCCGACCATGCAGGCGTCCAAGGTGGCGATCGCGGGTCTGCCGGACGGCACTTCGCAGGTGGTGGCGGTCGGCAACGACGGCAACGTCTACCACGAGACCCGGCTGACCAGCGGGAGTTGGACCGGGTTCAAGCCGCTGGACGGCCTCTCCGGCGCCCCGACCATGCAGGCCAAGGAGGTCGCGATCACCGCGCTGCCGGACGGCACCTCGCAGATCGCGGTGATCGGCTCCGACGGCAACGTGTACCACGAGACCCGGCTGACCAGCGGGAGTTGGACGGGCTTCGCGCCGCTGAACGGCGTGGGCACGCCGACCATGCAGGCGTCCAAGGTGGCGATCGCGGGCCTGCCGGACGGCACTTCGCAGGTGGTGGCGGTCGGCAACGACGGCAACGTGTACCACGAGACCCGGCTGACCAGCGGGAGTTGGACCGGCTTCAAGCCGCTGACCCACCTCGACGGATCGGCCATGGCGGCCTCCGCGGTGGCCATCGCCGCCCTGCCGGACGGCAGTTCGCAGGTCGCGGCGGTCGGCTCCGACCACCTGCTCTACCACGAGGCCCGGTCCACGGGCGGCGTCTGGGCGGGCTTCCAGCCCGTTCCCGGCAGCGGTGGCGCCGCCACCTTCGCGGCCCAGCGGGTGGCGATCGCGGGCCTCCCCGACGGCTCCTCCCAACTGCTCGCCACCACCCTCTGACCCTCTCGGCCCTTCTCGCACCATCCCGCAGCACCCCGCAGCACCAACCACGTACCCACCCCCCTTCCGCAGCACGGCCCGAGGCCGTGGAATCCCGAGGAGAACCGCACCATGGAAATCGAACACAAGTTCTGCAAGGTCGGCGCGTTCGACAAGGCCGGCAAGGCCGACAAGACCAGCCGGGTCGGCCAGGCCGGCAAGGTCGGCCTGGCGGCACTGGTCGCGGCCGGCGCCCTCACCACCTTCTCGGCCGGCCAGGCCCACGCCGACGCCGCCGGGATCGCCGCCACCGCGAAGGGCCAGCTCGGCAGCGGCCCCTGCACCATCGGCGGCAACGGGTACAGCGCGCCCGACGGCAGCGGCCACTCCTGCAACCCGAGCACCGGCCAGAAGCAGGAGTCCTGGTGCGCCGACTTCGCCGGCTGGGTCTGGGCCCGCAACGGCGTCCGCGACGCCAACACCCTCTCCAGCGGCGCCGCCAGCTTCTACGACTACGGCGTCGCCCACGGCACCCTGAGCAGCACCCCGCACGTCGGCGACGCGGTGGTCTACAACTACAGCGCCGGCAGCGACTGGGCCGCCCACGTCAACCTGGTGGTGGCCGTCAACTCCGGCTCGATCACCGTGGTCGGCGGCAACCAGAACACCCGGCAGGTCTCGGCCGGCCAGGTCACCACCTACAGCATCAACAACTACGCGGTCGGCTCCACCGAGACCGGCCAGCGCATCAGCGGCTACATCTCCCCGCAGTTCACCGCCACCAACCCGTCGAACCTGCCGCCGGGCACCCTGGTGAAGTCGGCGAGCAGCCCCGTGGTCAAGGTCATCGTCGGCGGCGGCGGCCTGGTCCTGCAGGCGTCCGACGTGAGCGCCGACCACTACGACCTCAGCCGCGTCGTCACCGTCGACGACGCCTCGTTCAACGCCCTGCCCGGGGTGCCCGCGAACGGGACCGTGCTGATGGACCAGTCCGGCAACGACCCGGCCCGGTACGTGGTCCAGGACGGCGTCGCGCTGCACATCGGCGCCGACGACTGGACCGCGGCGGGCTACGACACCCGCGCCCTGATGGGGGTGCCCACCTCCTGGCTGCAGAACGCCGTCCGCGGCACCCTCGCCAGCGGCCTGGTGGTGATGAACCAGACCGGCAACGACCCGGCCCGGTACGTGATGATCGGCGGCTCCGCGCTGCCCATCTCCGGCAGCGAGTGGACCGCGGCCGGCTACAACACCCGCCGGGTGGTCCCCGTCCCCGGCCAGTGGCTGCAGGAGGCCGCGGCCCGGCCGGTGCCCGACGGCCTGGTGGTGATGAACCAGACCGGCAACGACCCGGCCCGGTACGTGATGATCGGCGGGGCCGCCGCGCACATCTCCGCCGGCGAGTGGAACGCCGACCACTTCGTCGAGGACACCCTGATGGGCGTTCCCGGCGAGTGGCTGGCCCGCGCCACCGCCGCCGAGCCCGCCGACGGCGTCCTGGTCAAGGGCAAGGGCGGCGCCGACCCGACGGTGTCCGTCACCGTCAACGGCTCCGCGCTGCCGCTCACCGCCGCCGAGTACACCGACGTCTGGGCGAGCGGCGCGATCACCGGGGCCCCCGAGGAGTGGCTGTCCGGCCTGACCGGCAAGCCGCTCGCCAACGGCACCGTCGTCACCAACGCCACCGGCCGGGAGACCACCCGGTACGTGATGGCGGGCGGCAAGGCCGTCCCGCTCACCACCGCCGACTACACCGCCCTCGGCTACGACAAGCAGCCGCTGCGCGGCGTCCCCGGCACCTGGGAGGCCGCCGCCATCGCCAAGACCGTCCCCGCGGACGGCACCATGCTGCTCTCCCCGGACAGCACCACCGTCTGGCAGGTCGTCGACAACGGCCACAAGCGGGCCATGACGGCCGCCGAGTTCGGCACCGGCGGCTACTCCTTCAGCGACGTCGTCACCGTCCCGACCGCCCTCACCGCCGCCCTCACCACCGCCCTCCCCACCGGCTGACCCCCCTCCGCCCCGACCCACCGGCCCCCGGCCGTGGCAGCCCGCCACGGCCGGGGGCCCGGCCGTTCCCTGCCTCCGCCCACCCGGACACCGCCCACCGCCGTCCCGCCGCCGCCCGCACGGACGGCCGCGCCACCTGCCGCCGCCCGCCCGGACACCGCCCTCACACCTCCGCGTGCTCCGGCGCCACCGAGTGGTCCGGCGCCGCCACCCGGTGCACGAAGGTCGCGGTCAGGAACGCCACCACCGCCGAGACGATCAGCAGCGGCATCGAATCCACCGCCTGGCCGCCCAGCAGGGCCGCCGCCAGGACCGTGCTGGTCACCGGCAGCCGGGTGACCGCCGAGCTGCTCGCCGCCAGCCCCACCGCCAGCCCCGACTCGATCCCCATCCCGGGCAGGCCGCCCACCGCCACCCCGAGCGCCGCACCCAGCAGCACCGCCGGGAAGATCGGGCCACCGCGCAGCGAGCCCAGCGCCACGCCCCAGCCCAGCCCCTTGAACAGCACCAGCGCCAGCAGCGCGCCCACCGACCAGCTCTGCGGGTCCGCCGCCAACTGCCCGAGGGTGGCCTGCCCCGACAGCGCCGCCTCCTCCGGAGACCGCCCGGTCACCAGCGCGTACCCGGCGATGCAGGCGCCCACCAGGACCGCGCACAGCACCGTCCGGACCGCCGTCCGGTGCGCCGTGAACGCGGCGGAGCGGTGCCCGAGGGTCTGCCCCGCGACCAGCACCACCGCGATCACCACCGCGAGCGGCACCCCCCACAGGAAGTCCCCCGCGTCCGGCAGCTGCGCCTTCGGCACCGACGGCAGGCTCAACGCGCCGATCGACAGGCCCGTCCAGTGCCCGAACCCGGTGAACACCAGCGCGCCCACCCCCGAGGCCAGCAGGCACGGCAGCAGCAGCATGGTCAGCTGCGCCCCGCCCAGGCCCGCCGCCTCGACCATCATCACCACCGCCACCAGCGGGCTCCCGAAGATCGTGGCGATCGCCGCCGTCGACCCGGCCGCCCCCAGCATCGGCCCGACCATCGGACTGGCCGCCCGCTTCGCCGCACTCACCGTCAGCAGCGCCAACCCGCTGCCGATCGCCATCAGCGGCGCCTCCGGACCGAGCACCGCACCCAGCGGCAGCCCGGCCAGCGCCGCCAGCACCACCGACGGCACCTCCACCGGCAGCGTCGGCGGCCCGCCCAGCCCCAGCACCGGCACGTGTCCGCCCCGCCCCGGCATCCGGGTCACGATCGGCGCCAGCAGCAGACCGGCCAGCGCCAGCGCGGGCAGCGGCCACCACCACGGCGCGCGCGCGTAGTCCAGCTCCTTCGGCAGCGTCTCCCACACCCAGTGCTGCAACTCGTGCTCCAGGCTGACGAAGCCGAACGCCGCCAGCGAGACCGGCACCCCGACCAGCGCCGACACCAGGAGCAGCCGCCCGTACCCGGGGCTGCGGAGCAGCTCGCGCAGGCTGGGCGGCTGGGACGTACCGGCGGCCTGTGCTGGCATCTGCGCTCCCTGTCACCCGGCGGACACACCTGCTCCGACCGTCCGTCGGCCACCCGAACCCCGGCCATCGGGGTGGGCCGAACGGGCGAGCGGGGCCCCGGCGGTCGTACGGTGGACGGAGGACCGATCGAGGAGGACGCGATGCCCGGTTCCATGACCATCGGCCACACCGACGCCCTGGTGATGCTCAGCCACGACGACGCCGAACGCCTCTCGGCCGTCCTCGCCGGCCTCTCCGCGATGGCCGCCGGCGGCCGCCTCCCCACCGAACAACTGGCCGCCCTGGGCGCCGGCGAGGCCCCCGACCGCGCCGAACTCGCCACCTGGGCCCGCAACCTCGCGGCCTACCTCCGCGACCACCTCTGACCTCTTCCGCAAGCGGGCGCGAAATCAGGGGCCCGGGGAACGGCGGGTCGATGCTGCTGACGGCCGGAGCCCATCGAAGGTCGGTGCTGCTGTGTGTAGTAACCGAACCAGAAGCCAATGGCGCGCAACGGCAGTGCACCGCCAGCAGCCACGGCCTCGCCGTTCCCCGAGCCCCTGGTGGTGCTCTCGTGTGCCCCTGGCGGTGCCCCCTACAGTGAAGGGATGCAGCTCTCCTGGGTGACCGTCCCGACCCCGCTGCCCAGCGGGCCGATGCGGTTCGGCGTGACGGACCGGGGCGTGGCCGCCGCGAGCTACCTCTGCGACACGCCCGTCCCGGAGTGCACCGATGCGCGGCGGGCCGACCTGGTGCGGTCCCGGGTCGACGAGTACTTCGCCGGTGCGCGGCGGGAGTTGGAGCTGCCGATCGACTGGAGCGGTGCCGCCGGCCCCCATCTGGTGGTGCTGCGCTGCCTGCTGGCGACGGTCGGCTGGGGGCGGACCGTGACCTACGGCGAGCTCGCCGCTCGCAGCGGGGTGTTCGCCGACCCGTCCGAGCCGGGGGTGCCGGCCCGGACGGTGGGGCAGATGATGGGCGCGAACCCGTTGCCGCTGCTGGTGCCCTGCCACCGGGTGGTGGCCGCGGACGGGCTGGGCGGGTTCGGCGGGGCGTGGCACGGGGTGGAGACGAAGCGCTGGCTGCTCACCCTGGAGGGCGCGCTGCCGCCGACCCTGGACTGGTCCGGGCCGACGGTCTGAGCGGTCGGGCGGGGGCGAGGGGCGAGCGGCGCTACGCGGAGACGGCCGCGGCGGCGGTACGCCGTTCCGTGCTGCCGATGCGTTCCAGCGCGGGGGCCGCGGACTGCCGGGGCAGCACCGCCTGGATGCTGGAGACCAGGGTGTACTCGCCGAGCGTGAGTTCGTCCGTGGCGGGGAGCAACGGCCGTGCGCCGAGGGCGAGTTCGACGGCCGCGGCGGGCAGGTTGAGTCCGCAGACGCGGAGTTGGTGCAGGCCGCCGGACGGGCGGGTGTTGATGTCCAGGACGACCGGGTGTCCGGTGCCCCGCTCGTGCCGGAACTGCACGTTCGACAGGTGGCCGACGCCGAACTCCTCGACCAGTCGGCGGGCGGGTCCCAGGTAGGCCGGGTCGACGGTGAAGCCGCGGCGGCGGCCCTGCTTGGTGCGGCCGACCGCGGCCAGCACCCGGCCGTCCTGCTCGGCCAGGCAGTCCACCGAGACCTCGGGGCCGTCCAGGTAGGGCATCACCAGCAGTTCGGCGGGGGCGGTGGACCGCTCCAGCGCGTCCAGCACCTGGTCGAGTTGGACCCGGGCGTCGACGTACCCGGCGAGCCGGTGGAGGCCGAACGGTTCGCGGGTGAGGACGCGGAAGCCCTCGCCGCCCGCGCCGGAGGCGGGCTTCAGGCAGGCGGCCGAGCCGGTCGCCTCGATCTCCTCGACGGCGGCGAGCAGTTCGGACGCGGTGTCGGCCTGCCGCCACAGCGGGGTGGGCAGTCCGACCGCGTCCAGCGCCCGGTAGCCGTCGACCTTGCTGGCGAACAGCGAGATCGCGGAGGCGGGCGGGCAGACCAGCACGGTGCCCAGGGCCTCGAAGTCGCGGCGGCGCAGCGATATCGCCAGCTGGTGCAGGCGCGGCAGGAACACGTCCACGTCGTGGCGGGCGCAGAATTCCAGCGCGAATTCCACGTACGCCTCGGCGGAGAGCCCGTCCGGTTCGAGGGCGCCCAGGTCGGCGGCGGCGATGACGGGGGAGTCGGGGTCGACGTGGGTGGCCAGGACGTGGACCGGGCGCGGCGCGGTCCGCAGCAGGTCGATGAAGAAGACGTTCTCGGCGTAGGTGCGGTTCAGCCAGACGCGGACGGGCGCGGTCACGAGGGTCTCCCTGGAGGAGGGCGTGCCAATGGGGAGGTCACCGACCGGTTCGCCTGCGCTGTGGCGGCGGTCACCACGCGGTGAGGGGGCCACCTTAGCGCTGTTCCGGAGCGATTCGAACAGGGGGTGGGTGAGCAGCGCGGACGCCTGGAACGGGGGGCGGAAAAGGCGTTCTGTACGACCTCCGACAAGCCTCCGACAAGCCCCCGACAGGCCCCCGACAAGCCTCCGGTCGGCCCCGCGGAGGGGCGTGCGGATCGAAGGATGATCGATCCAGTGCGCTGGTCGCACTATTGCGTCCATGCGCCTGAATCACCCCCACGAGTGATTGCCGCCTCACCTGAACGGCCGTCAGCATGGTTGCCGCAAAGTGCCGTCGACACGATCAGGGGCCCCGCCGAAATGACGACCGAAACCACCGCCGGAATTCCCGAGGCGAGGCAGCAGAGCAGCCTCTCGGTGGCGGCCGCCAAGAACCTCGCGTCGACCACCAAGTCGGCCCCGCAGATGCAGGAGATCAGCAACCGCTGGCTGCTCCGCGCGCTGCCCTGGGTCGAGGTCTCGGGCGGCACCTACCGGGTCAACCGCCGGCTGTCGTACGCCGTGGGCCGCGGCCGGGTGAGCTTCGTGCAGGTCGGCCGCGAGGTCTCGGTCGTCCCGCCCACGCTGCGCGAGGTCCCGGTGCTGCGCGGCTTCGAGGACGACGTGCTGCTGGCCGAGCTGGCCGCCCGCTTCGTCCAGCGGGACTTCGCGGCGGGCGAGGTGCTGATCGAGCAGGGCGCCGAGATCGACGAGGTCCTCCTGGTCGCGCACGGCAAGGTCGACAAGATCGGCACCGGCAAGTACGGCGACCCGACCGTCCTGGGCACCTTCGCGGACGGCGACCACATCGGCGACGAGGCGCTCACCGT
This sequence comes from Kitasatospora sp. NPDC004272, assembly GCF_053603035.1. Classification (NCBI taxonomy): domain Bacteria; kingdom Bacillati; phylum Actinomycetota; class Actinomycetes; order Kitasatosporales; family Streptomycetaceae; genus Kitasatospora; species Kitasatospora sp. NPDC004272. Next base: position 41,782 of record NZ_JBSGET010000007.1, read on the forward strand.
CGCCGACCGCCGCTGGCCCTACAGCGTCAAGGCCGCCACGGCCGGCACCGCGATGGTGCTCGCCTGGCCCGCCTTCCAGGAGCTCGCCGACCGCTCCGAGGCGCTGCGCGACCAGATCCTGGCCTTCATCGCCGACTCGCAGCTCCCGCAGACCCACAAGGGCGAGGCCGCGATCGGCATGTCGGCCGGCCACCAGGGCGAGTTCGACCTGCCCACCGCCTTCGTCGACTACGAACTCAAGCCGCGCGAGTACGAGTTGAGCGTGGCCCAGACGGTGCTGCGGGTGCACAGCCGGGTCGCCGACCTGTACAACAAGCCGATGGACCAGACCGAGCACCAGCTCCGGCTGACCGTCGAGGCGCTGCGCGAGCGCCAGGAGCACGAGCTGGTCAACAACCCGGAGTTCGGCCTGCTGGCGAACGCCGAGTACGGCCAGCGGATCCAGACCCACTCCGGCCCGCCCACCCCGGACGACCTGGACGAGCTGCTCTGTCGCCGCCGCAGCACCAAGTTCTACCTGGCCCACCCGAAGGCGATCGCCGCCTTCGGCCGGGAGTGCAACAGCCGCGGCCTGTACCCCGAGGCGATCCAGTTCGAGGGCAAGACGGTGCCGAGCTGGCGCGGCGTCCCGATCCTGACCTGCAACAAGATCCCGGTGGTCAACGGCACCACCTCGATCCTGGCGATGCGCGTCGGCGAGGACAACCAGGGCGTGATCGGCCTGCGCCCCGGCGCGCTGCCCGACCAGGTCGAGCCCGGGCTGAACGTCCGCTTCATGGGCATCGACGAGAAGGCCGTGGTCAAGTACCTGGTCAGCGCCTACTACTCGGCGGCGATCCTCGTTCCCGACGCCATCGGCGTCCTGGAGAACGTGAACGTCGCCCACTGGCAGCACTGACCACCGGGCGGGCCCACCGTCCTGGGCCCGCCCGCTCCACCGCCTGACGGCCCGTCAGCGCGCGTTCCTGCCGCCCCGCAGCCGGGGCCGCCGAGGGGGAGGACTTCACCATGGCCATCACCGTGCCCGAACGCGGGCAGCAGGGCGAGGGCGCGCCGGCCGCGGCCACCGACGGCGGGCGCGACACCGCCGAGGCGATGGCCCTGCTGGCCCGGGCCCGCACCGTCGTCGATCCCGCGCTGCGCGCCGCGGTCGACACCCTCCCCGACTCGATGCGGCTGGTCTCCGGCTACCACCTGGGCTGGCTGGAGGCCGACGGCGCCCCCAGCGCGGTCGGCGCGGGCAAGGCGATCCGCCCCGCGCTGGTGCTGGCCGCGACCACCGCGGTCGGCGGCCGCCCGCAGGACGCGGTGCGCGCCGCGGCCGCCGTCGAGCTGGTGCACAACTTCACCCTGCTGCACGACGACGTCCTCGACCGCGACCACACCCGCCGCCACCGACCCACCGCCTGGCGGGTGTTCGGCACCACCGGCGCGATCCTGGCCGGCGACGCCATGCACTCGCTGGCGCTGCGGGTCCTCGCCGAGGACCCGCACCCGGCCGCCGCCGGGTCGGTCCGCCGCCTCGCCGACTGCGTGGTCGAGCTCTGCGCGGGCCAGCAGGCCGACTGCTCCTTCGAGCAGCGCGCCGACGTCACGCTCGCCGAGTGCCTGTCGATGGCCGAGGGCAAGACCGGCGCCCTGCTCGGCTGCGCGTGCGCGCTCGGCGCGCTGTACGCGGGGGCGGACGCGGAGACCGCCGACGCGATGGACGCCTTCGGCCGCGAGATCGGGCTGGCCTTCCAGCTGATCGACGACCTGATCGGCATCTGGGGCGACCCCGCGGTCACCGGCAAGCCGGTGGGCGCGGACCTCGCCGCCCGCAAGAAGTCCCTCCCGGTCGTGCACGCCCTCTCCTCCGGCACCCCCGCGGGCGCGGAACTCGCCGCCCTGTACGCCACCGGCCGACCGCTCAGCCCCACCGAACTCGCCGCCGCCGCCGACGCGGTGGACCGGGCCGGCGGCCGCACCTGGGCCCAGGCCGAGAGCTGCGACCGGATGGCCGCCGCGATCGCCCACCTCGCCACCGCCGTCCCCGACCCCGCCCGCGCCGACGACCTGCTGGCCCTCGCCGAGCTGGTCACCCGCCGCACCTACTGAGCCGGGGCGCGAAATCAGGGGCTCGGGGAACGGCGAGTCCGTGCTGCTGACGGCCGGAGCCCATCGAAGGTCGGGGCTGCTGCGTGCAGTGAACGGAACCGGAAGCCGATGCGCGCTCCGGTGGTGAACCGCCCGCAGACCGGGCCTCGCCGTTCCCCGAGCCCCTGAATGCTCAAACCCCGTCGATGATCTGCTGCTCCTTCTCCGGGTCGATCCCCAGCGGCGTGTCCAGCTGCCGGTAGGCGACCTCCGCGCGGCCGCCGGCTTCGAGCCAGGCCCAGGTGTCGGTGACGGTGTCGAGCAGGGGTCGGATCCGCAGGCCCGCGGCGAGGGCGGTGGCGGGGTCGGCCTGCCAGGTGCCGTGCCAGCCTTCGGTGGCGGGGGCCCAGAGGGGGAGTTCGACCCAGGGGGAGACCTCGGCGGCGAGCAGGGTGGCGTCCGGCGTCCAGACGAGTTCGGCGTCGGAGCCGGTCGCGGTGCGGCAGGCGTCGAGGAACTCGCCGGTGGTCGCCGAGCGGACGGGCGAGGTGGTGAGGTGGCGTCCGGCGGCCCGCCGCTGCGCGAGGTCGAGGCCGAAGGCGGCGAAGTCGCGGGCGTCGATCAGGCTGAGCGGGCGGTCCGGGGCGCCGGGGGCGAGGACGCGGCCACCGCGGGCGATCCGGTCGAGCCACCAGGGGAGGCGGCCGATGGGTTCGTGCGGGCCGATCAGCAGGCCGCAGTTGAGGATCGCGGCAGGTCCGTCGAAGTTCGCCGCCAGGGCGCGTTCGCAGCCGGCCTTGAGCGCGTTGGCGAAGGGCTGGTCGGGCGGGAGGTCGCCGGGGCAGTCCAGGGTGGGGGAGTCGGCGTCGACGGGGCGGGCGGGCCAGTCGGCGAAGGCGTGCACGGAGGAGACGAAGCCGTAGTGCCCGGCGCGGCCGCTGAGCAGCCGGGCGGCGGTGGCGACGTCGTGGGGCTGCTGTCCGGAGGTGTCGACGACGGCGTCCCACCGGCGGCCGTCGACGAGGCGCCGCAGGTCGTCGGGGTTCGCGCGGTCGCCGTGCACGGCTTCGACGCCGGGCGGGTCGGTGCGGCTGACGCCGCGGTTGAAGGTGGTGACGCGGTGGCCGCGGGCGAGCGCCTCGGTGGCGTAGGCGCGGCCGAGGAACTTGGAGCCGCCGAGCAGAAGGATGTCCATGCCCTGGAGGGTCTCCGGGCCGCCGACCGCCCATGCGCCGCGTTCGCCGGGGGCGGAGCTTTTTCGCCGGGAGCAGACGGCCGACCGGACGGCCGACCGGAGGGCCGATCGGACAGCTGACCGGACAGCTGACCGGACGGCCGGTCAGAGGGCCGGGGGCCGCCGGTCGGAGTGCCGATCGAGGGGGGAGCACATAGCATCCCGATGTACCGCTATGTCTGAATGATCCCTTTCGTGGGGGAAGAAGGGTGGGCGAGATGGGGAACCCGGCCGGTGCGGATCCGCGGGCGGTGCGGCGGACGGCGGCGCAGGCGTGGATCTGGGGGTACCCGCTGCTGGAGAACTACCGGACGGTCTACCCGCAGGCGATCGACGACGCGGACCCCCGGTACGTCGGGGGTTTCGGCGTGTTCCGGCACTACCCGCAGCCCTTCACCCCGGACAACACGGACGTGGTGACGCCCAACAACGACACCCCGTACTCGTGGGCCTGGCTGGACCTGCGGGCCGAGCCGTGGGTGCTGGAGAAGCCCGCGACCGACCGCTACCACGTGCTGCCGGTGCACGACCTGGACACCGCGTACGTCGGCTTCGTCGGCTCCCGGACCACCGGGGACGGCGCGGGCCGGTACCTGATCGCCGGGCCGGGGCACCGGGCGAACCCGCCGGAGGACTTCGACGGGGTGCTGCGGGCCGACACCAACCTGGTCGGCATCCTCGGGCGGACGTTCTCGGCGGGGCCGCAGGACGTGCCGGAGGTCGAGCGGGTGCAGGCCGGGTACCTGCTCAGGCCGTTGAGCGAGCACCTGGGAACGCCCCGGCCGGTCGCGGCGGAGCCGGTGTGGCCGGTGTGGCGGGGCGAGGAGGTGCTCGGCACCCTGGAGTTCTTCTCGCTACTGGACTTCCTGCTGGGCTTCTTCCCGACCCTGCCCGCCGACGCCGACCTGCGCGGCCGGTTGACCGAACTGGGCGTCGGCAGCGGCGACTTCGAGCCGGCGGCGCTGCCCGCCGAGGTGCGCGAGGCGCTGCTGGCGGGCATCGCGGACGCCCGCGGGGAGCTGGCCGCGGCCGGGCAGGGCGCGGTCACCGGCAGCGCCCTGTTCGGCACCCGGGAGCAGCTCGGCACCCGCTACCTGGACCGGGCCTGCGGTGCCCTCACGGGCCTGTACGGGCTGCCCGCCGAGGAGGCCTGGTACGGCGGCCTGGAGTCGGCGGAGGGCGGCCGGGTGCCCGCGGTGCTGCGCTTCCCGCCCGGGCAGCTCCCGCCGGCCCGGTTCTTCTGGTCGGTGTCCGTGTACCGGCTCCCGGAGCGGCTGCTGGTCGCCAACGAGATCGACCGGTACTCGGTCGGCGACCGCACCCCCGGCCTGGTGTACGGCGAGGACGGCTCGCTGACCCTCTACCTCCAGCACGAACGCCCCACCGCCGCCCATGAGTCGGCGAACTGGCTGCCCGCCCCCGAAGGCCCGTACTTCGTGGCGGTGCGCGCCTACGGCCCGAAGCCCGAGCTGCTGGACGGAAGTTGGCAGCTCCCCCCGCTCCTCCACCACTGAACCACCGGAACAGACAAGGACGTTCGCATGGCTGACGCCACCCCCGAGATGCTGGCCGCCGAGGCCCTGGTGTACGGATCCCCGCTGGTGGCCAACCTGACCATGGTGGACACCATCGTCCGCCGGGGGATGAGCGCGATCGGCCCGACGCCGTGGAACACCTTCGGGCACGCCGCCGAACTCGCCGATCCGGCCTCGCACTTCGTGTCGGTGAACAACGACACGGTGTACTCGGTCGCCCCGCTGGACCTGTCCGCCGGGCCGCTGCTGCTGCACGTCCCGGACACCGGCGGCGCGTACGACGTGCTGCAGTTCATCGACGCCTGGACGAACAACTTCGCCTACGCGGGCCGCCGTTCGTCCGGCACCGCCGAGCAGACCTGGCTGGTCGCCCCGCCCGGCTGGCGGGGCACCGCCCCGGAGGGCGTGCCGGTGATCACCGCGCCGACCGCGGTGGCGGTGATCGCGGTGCGCAACTACTGCGCCGGCCCGGACGACCTGGACCGGGTCCGGGAGCTGCAGCGGCAGTTGACGCTGACCCCGCTGGAGGGCGGCACCGCCGCCGCCGGGCTGCCGGAGCCGGACGCGGGCGTCCCGGAGGAGCTGCTCTTCCTGGAGAAGCTCCGGCTGTGGATGGCGGCCTTCCCGCCCGCCGCCCCCGACCTGGAGTTCCAGCAGCGCTTCGCCCCGATCGGCCTGCTCGACGGGGGCCGCTCGCCGTACCTGGACGGCCCGGCCGAGTGGTCGGCGGCGCTGGCCAAGGGCCTGGCGGCGGGCCGGGAGCGGGTGGAGGCGGCGACCCTCGGCACCGGCGACCCCACCGGGGAGTGGGCGGCCAACCTGCACCTGTTCGACTACAACCTGGACTTCCTCGGCCCCGGCACCCGGGACGAGCCGCAGTGGAAGATCGCCGACCGCCGCGCCGCCTACCTGACCCGCGCGGTCGCGGCCCGGACCGGCCTGTGGGGCAACCACGCCTACGAGGCCGTGTACGCCACCACGTACAACGACGCCGACGGCGTCCCGCTGAGCGGCGCGCACGCGTACACCCTGCGGTTCGAGCGGACCCCGCCGGTGGGCGCGTTCTGGTCGGTGACGATGTACGGCACCCCGGAGTACCTGCTGGTCCCCAACGGGATCGGCCGGTACTCGATCGGCGACCGCACCCCCGGCCTGGTGCACGGCGAGGACGGCTCGCTGACCCTCTACCTCCAGCACGAACGCCCCACCGCCCCCGACGAGGCGGCGAACTGGCTGCCCGCCCCCGAGGGCGGCTTCCGGCCGATGGTGCGGATGTACCAGCCGCAGGACGCGGTGCTCGACGGCAGCTACCGGCTGCCGGCCATCCGGCTGCGCTGACCAGGAGGGGGACGGAGATGGGAGACGCGATCGGGCAGATGCTGGCCTCGGCGGTCGGCATCGCGATCAGCCCGCTGCCGCTGATCGCGGTGATCCTGATGCTGGCCACCCCGCGCGGGCGGACCAACGGCATCGCGTTCACGGCCGGCTGGGTGGTGGCGCTCGGCGCGGTCACCACCGTGGTGGTGCTGGCCGGTTCGGGCATCGACACCGGCGCCGGGACGCCCGACTGGTCGTACTGGGTGAAGCTCGCGCTGGGCGTGCTGTTCCTGCTGCTGGCGGCCAAGCAGTGGCAGGGCCGGCCCCGGGAGGGGAAGGTCGCCGAGCCGCCGGGCTGGATGCGGGCCGTCGACCGGTTCACCCCGGCGAAGTCGGCGGGCCTGGCGGCGGTGCTGGCCGCCGCCAACCCGAAGAACCTGGTGCTGGCGGTCGGCGGCGCGGTCTCCATCGCCACCAGCGGCGCGGGCGGCGGGGGCAAGGCGGTGGCCGGGGCGCTGCTGGTGCTGATCGGCTCGCTGTGCACGCTGCTGCCGCTGGGCGTCTACCTGCTCGGCGGGGCGCGGGCGACCGAGGTGCTGGGCGGCTGGAAGGCGTGGATGTCCGCGCACAACTCGGCGATCATGCTGGTGCTGCTGCTGGTCCTGGGCGCCAAGTACGTCGGTGACGCCGTGGCGGGCCTGACCTGATGCGGCTGCCGTCCCCCCGCTCGCTGGGGCGGCCGAAGCCGAGCGACGTCACCTCCGGCCTGGTGACCGGCCTGTTCTCGATCCCCGAGGGCATGGCGTACGCGTCGATCGCCGGGTTCAACCCGGTCGCGGGCCTGTTCTCCGGCGTCGTCCCGGCGGTCGTCGGCTCGCTGACCGCCCGCACCGTGCTGATGGTCACCACCCTGACCAGCGCCATCGCGCTGACCTCGCAGAGCGTGCTGAGCGACGCCGGGCTCGACCCGAAGGACGCCGGGAACGTGGCGCTGCTCGGCGTGCTGTCCGGCGTGGTGATGCTGCTGATGGGCGTGCTGCGGCTGGGCGTGGTGCTCAGCTTCGTCTCCAACGCGGTGATGGTCGGCTTCTCCACCGGCATCGCGCTGCAGATCGTGGTCGGCGTGCTCAAGGACGCCACCGGGTACGCGCCGCAGGGCCACAACAAGCTGGTGCAGTTCGGTGACTGGCTGGTGCACGCCGGGTCCTGGGAGCCCGCCGCGACCCTGGTGGCGGTGGCCACCGTCGCGGTGTGGGCGCTGGCGCACGCGGTGAAGCGGCTGCGGACGGTGGCGCTGCTGGTGGCGATGGTGCTGGTCAGCGCGGGCGTGGCGGCGCTCGGCACCGACGTCGAACTGGTCGGCGGCATCGCCGACATCCCCGCCGCGCTGCCGCACTTCACCGCCCCCGACTGGTCGGCGACCTGGCACCTGCTCGGCGGGGCGCTGTCGATCGCGCTGGTGGCGCTCGCCCAGGCCGCCGGGATCAGCCCCTCGGTGCCCAACCCGGACGGCTCGAAGTCCAGCGTCAACGGCGACTTCACCGCGCAGGGGCTGGCCAACGTCACCGGCGCGCTGTTCCAGTCGCTGCCGGTCGGCGGCTCGCTCTCGCGCACCGGCGTCGCGGTCTCCGCCGGGGCCCGCACCCGCTGGGCGGGCGTGTTCTCCGGCGTCTGGCTGGCGCTGATCGTGCTGGCGCTGGCCCCGCTGGCCGAGCACATCCCGATGCCGGTGATCGGCGGGCTGATCATCGTGGTCGGCGGCGAACTGATCGTCGGCAAGGTGCCCGACGTCAAGTTGGTGCTGCGCACCTCGAAGCTGTCCGCCGCCGCGATGGCGGTCACCTTCCTGGGCACCACCCAGCTGCCGCTGCAGCAGGCGATCATCCTCGGCGCGGTGCTCTCGCTGCTGCTGTACTGCGTGCAGGCGTCCCGGCAGGCGAAGCTGGCCGCGCTCCACCGCACCCCGGACGGGCACTGGGAGCTCGCCGACGCCCCGGCCGAACTGCCCGCCGGCCGGGTCACCGTGCTCGCCTACAGCGGGGTCAGCCTGTTCGCCGAACTCCCGCTGATCGAGGCCGACTGGCCGCGCGCCCCCGACGGGCCCGCGGTGCTGGTGCTGGTGGTGCGCACCGTCCCCGACGTGCCCTCGTCCAGCATGGTCAAGCTGCTGCGGCGGAAGAACGACGAGCTGGGCGCCCGCGGCGGACGGTTGATCGTCGCCGGGGCGCAGCCCTCCTTCGTCCGGCTCGCCGGGCACACCGGCCTGGCCAGGGCGCTCGGCCCGGACGGAGTCGTTCCCGCCGACCCCGTCCTGGACGCCTCGCTGGAGGAGGCCGTGGCCCGCGGTGAGCGCTGGCTGGCGGGCGAGCGCACCGCGGCGGACTGACCCGCCGTCACGAAGCGGACGGGGACGGCGGCGCGGACGGCGAGCCGTCCTCGGAGGCGGAGGCGGACGGCGACGGGGAGGCCGGCGACGGGGAGGCAGGGGCGGACGGGGAGGCGGGCGCCGAGGGGGACGGGTCGGCGGGGGCGGAGGCCGACGGCGAGGGGCTCGACGGGGCCGGTCCGGAGCCGCCGGCGGAGGGCGAGGGGGCCGGCCCGGTGCTGGTCGAGGGGCTCGGCGCCGGGCCGTCCGGGGTGGGCACGCCGCGGTGCTCGGTGCCGCCCTCCAGGGTCACCACGGCGCTGGACGGCGGCAGCGCCAGGTGCGCCGTCCAGCGGGCCTGCGGGGCGCGCGACTCGTCCACCGAGACGGTCACGGTGATCCGCTGGCCGGGGGCCAGGGTGCCGGAGTCCCGGCTCAGCCGCAGCCAGTCCACGTCCAGCACGGCGTGCCAGGACAGCGGCGCGTCACCGGAGTTGGTCAGCGTCAGCACCGTGCGGCTGCCGTACGCGCCCGCCTCCACGGTCAGCCGGTTCCCGGCGGCGGCGGACGGCGGCGGGACGGGCTCGGCGGTCAGCGCCGGGCTGGACAGCGGCGCGGCCCCGGCGGAGGGGACCGGGACCGCCGGTCCTTGAACCGTCGGCAGGGACGTTTCTGCGGTCACCGCACCGGCCAGCTCCATCGTCGTCACCTGGGCGGCCGGCGGCAGCGCCGCCACCGCGACCGCGGTCGGCTCCGGCACCGGGACGCGCTGCCCCGGCCCCACCGTCGGGTCCACCCGCACCGAGGACACCGCCGAGGCGTGGTCCTCCCCGCCGCCCCGGTGCGCGCTCCACAGCGCCACCACCGGCGCGGCCAGCACCGCCGCCAGCACGCCGGTGGTCACCACCCGCTGCCGCACCGCCGAGCCGCGGGCCGCCGGGGGCATCCGGTGCCGGGGGAAGCCGCGCTGGTCGAACCGGGGCTCCGCCGGGCCCTGCGCGATCCGCCGGCCGGCCGCCGCGCCCGCCAGGAACGCCGCCCCGCCGCTCGGCGCCGCGGCGGGGCACAGCGGCCCCGGCGCGGCCAGCAGCGGCAGGCCCGGCAGCCCGGCCAGGCCGTGCCCGAGCTGGCCCGCGACCCGCTCCGCGGTGCCCCGGCAGGTCGGGCACTCCACCAGGTGCAGCACCAGCTCCCGGCGCAGCGCCGGGCCCAGCACCCAGCCCCGCCAGGACTCCGCGCCGACGCCGCCGAGCTGGGCCAGCTCCGGGCAGGAGCCGACGCCGAGCACCAGCAGCGCCGTCCTGGTCCGGCCGACCTCGGCGCCCGCCGCGTCCAGCAGCGCCGCGGCGGCCCCGGTGCTCAGGCCGAGCACCGCCGCGACCTCCGTGCCGTCCAGCCGGTGCCGCACCGCCAGTTCCAGCGCCTCGCGCTGCTCCGGGTCGGTGCCGGCCGCCTCCGGCCAGGCCAGCGAGGCGAGTTCGCGCCGCCGCTCGCGGACCGCGCCGGGCCCGGGCGGCCCGCCCGCGGGGGCGCCGTCCTCCTCGACGGCGCCTTCGAGCCGGGCCAGGCAGCGGTGCCGGGCCAGCGCGTACAGCCAGGCGCGCAGCAGCGCCGGGTCGTCGAGCCGGTCGCCGTGGCGCTGGGCCAGGTCGCGGACTTCCAGGACGGCCGCGGTGGCGGCTTCGTGCTCGCAGAGCACGGACAGGCAGTAGGTGAACAGCCCGTCGACGCACGCGCCGTACGCCCGGAGTACCGGGGAGGGGCCGACGGGGTGGGGCTGGACGGTGGTCACCCGACCGACGGTAGGCAGCCGAAACCCGCCGCCCGGGGGGTTTCGGCCGTTTGTCCTTCTTTCGGGTAACAGGACCGATTCCTTGTTCGCCCGGGTGACGCCGTTCGAGTGACGTCCGGGCGATGTCGGTGCGAGGCGCTACCGTGGCCCGCATGGCTGCCCGTACCAAGACCACCGCCAAGGCGCGCCCCTCGTACCGCTGCACCGAGTGCGGCGCCCAACTGCTCAAGTGGGTCGGCCGCTGCTCCGAGTGCAACGCCTGGGGCACGGTCGAGGAGCACGGCGCGGTGCCGATCCGGACGACGGCGGCCGGGCCGGTCTCCGCGCCCGCCAAGCCGATCGGGCAGGTCGACGGGCAGGTGGCCACCGCCCGCTCCACCGGCGTCCCGGAGCTGGACCGGGTGCTCGGCGGCGGCCTGGTGCCGGGCGCCGTGGTGCTGCTGGCGGGCGAGCCCGGCGTCGGCAAGTCCACGCTGCTGCTGGACGTGGCGGCGAAGGCCGCCAGCGACCGGCACCGCACGCTGTACGTCACCGGCGAGGAGTCGGCCGGCCAGGTCCGGCTGCGCGCGGACCGGATCAACGCGCTCTCCGACCACCTCTACCTGGCCGCCGAGCAGGACCTGGGCGCGGTGCTCGGCCACATCGAGGCGGTCAACCCCTCGCTGCTGATCCTGGACTCGGTGCAGACCATCGCCTCCGCCGAACTGGACGGCGCCCCCGGCGGCCCCGCGCAGGTCCGCGAGGTGGCGGGCGCGCTGATCCGGGCCTCCAAGGAGCGCGGCATGGCGACGCTGCTGGTCGGCCACGTCACCAAGGACGGCCAGATCGCCGGCCCCCGCCTGCTGGAGCACCTGGTGGACGTGGTGCTCTCCTTCGAGGGCGACCGGCACGCCCGGCTGCGGCTGATCCGCGGCGTCAAGAACCGCTACGGCGCGACCGACGAGGTCGGCTGCTTCGAGCTGCACGACGAGGGCATCGTCGGCCTGGCCGACCCGTCCGGCCTGTTCCTGACCCGCCGCGACAAGGCCGTCGCCGGCACCTGCCTGACGGTGACGCTGGAGGGCAAGCGCCCGCTGGTGGCCGAGGTGCAGGCGCTGATGGTCGACTCGCAGATCCCCTCGCCGCGGCGCACCACCTCCGGCCTGGAGTCGCCGCGGATCGCGATGATCCTGGCCGTGGTCGAGCGGCACGGCGGCGTGAAGCTCGGCAAGCAGGACATCTACACGGCCACGGTCGGCGGCGTGAAGCTCACCGAGCCCTCGGCGGACCTCGCGATCGCGCTGGCGGTGGCCTCCTCCTCGACCGACACGCCGCTGCCCAACAACCTGGTGGCGATCGGCGAGGTCGGCCTGGCGGGCGAGGTGCGGCGGGTGACGGGCGTGCAGCGTCGGCTCGCCGAGGCGCACCGGCTCGGGTTCACGCACGCCCTCGTCCCGCCGGACCCGGGCAAGGTCCCGGCGGGCATGAAGGTGGTGGAGGTCGCCGACATCGGCGAGGCGCTGCGCGCGATCCCGGGCCGCCGCCCCCGCTCCAAGCCCAAGGCGGACGCCGCCCCGCCCGCCCGCCCGGCCGCGGACCCGGGCGCCCAGGCGCTCGCCCGGGCCCGCGACCGGGCCCCCGTCCCGGCCTTCCCGGAGGAGCTGATGGCCGGCTGGGAGCCGGTCGACTCGGACGAACTGGGCTGACCCACGCCCCGCGGCGGCCGTACGCAGTTAGACTTCAGCTGCTCATAGGCATCATTCGCAGCAACAACAGACAGTCCGACAGACCGCCGGCCGCCGCGGCACACGGTTCGGGTCGGCCCAAGGAGTCACGTGGCAGCCATCGACCGGGCGGACAAGTCCTCCCGCGAGGAGGCCCTGCTGCGGGCCTCCCTCAGTGCGATCGCGCCGGGCACGGCGCTGCGGGACGGCCTGGAGCGGGTGCTCCGGGCCAACACCGGCGGCCTGATCGTCCTCGGCTTCGACAAGAGCGTGGACGCGCTCTGCACCGGCGGCTTCGTGCTGGACGTCGAGTTCACCGCCACCCGGCTGCGCGAACTGTGCAAGCTGGACGGCGCGGTGATCCTGGACAAGGACCTCGGCAAGATCCTGCGCGCGGGCGTCCACCTGATGCCGGACGCGAACATCCCCACCGACGAGACCGGCACCCGCCACCGCACCGCGGAGCGGGTCAACCGGCAGACCGGCTACCCGGTGGTCGCGGTCTCGCACTCGATGCGGCTGATCGCCATCTACGTCAACGGCGCGCGGCGGGTGCTGGAGGACTCCACCACCGTGCTGTCCCGGGCCAACCAGGCGCTCGCCACCCTGGAGCGCTACAAGCTCCGGCTCGACGAGGTGGCCGGCACGTTGTCCGCGCTGGAGATCGAGGACCTGGTCACCGTCCGGGACGTCTCGGCGGTGGTGCAGCGCCTGGAGATGGTCCGGCTGATCGCCGGCGAGATCGCCGGGTACGTGCTGGAGCTGGGCACCGACGGCCGGCTGCTGTCGCTGCAGCTGGACGAGCTGATCGCCGGGGTCGAGCCGGAGCGCGAGCTCGTGGTGCGCGACTACTTCCCGGACCGCGCCGCCAAGAAGGGCCGCACCGTCACCGAGGTGCTCGCCGACCTGGAGGCGCTCACCCACGCCGAGCTGCTCGACCTGCAGACCGTCGCCAAGGCGCTCGGCTACACCGGCACCCCGGAGTCGCTGGACTCCGCGGTCTCCCCGCGCGGCTTCCGGCTGCTGGCCAAGGTGCCGCGGCTGCCCAACACCGTCATCGAGCGGCTGGTCGACCACTTCGGCGGCCTGCAGAAGCTGCTCGCCGCGTCGATCGACGACCTGCAGACCGTGGAGGGCGTCGGCGAGACCCGGGCCCGCTCGGTCCGCGAGGGGCTGTCCCGGCTCGCCGAGTCCTCCATCCTGGAGCGGTACGTCTGACCGTCCGTCACTCCCCGGCGGACTCCGGCGGGTCCACCGTGTAGAGCAGCGCGAACAGGGTCGCCTCGACGGCGTCCGGCCCGGTGGAGTCGCCCTCCGCGAGCACCTCGTCCAGCGCCTCGTCCAGCCGTTCGCGCAGCCGCCGCAGCCGCTGCGGGCTGAGCCGGAAGGAGGCGTGCGCGAACTTGCCGGCCCGCTGCTCCGGGGACATGTCGACCCGCCCGGCCAGGAAGTACCGCTGGAACTCGGAGCGCACCAGCTCCATCGCGGCCAGCACCGCCTCCAGCACGGCCGGCTGCTCGCCGCCCTCCGCGAACACCTGCGGCGACAGCCGCAGTGAGTGCTGCGCCGAGCGGTAGCGGCTCTCCACGATCCCGGAGACCAGCCGGGTCTCCGCCACGTACACCAGCCCGGCCTGCTCCAGCTGCTTGACGTGCCGGTACAGCTTGGTCGGCGCCTCGTCCAGCTCGGCGGCGACCTCCTTCACCGACGCCGGCTCCGGGTCGCGCTTCATCAGCACCCCGAGGACGGCCAGCCGCAGCGGGTCCGCCAGGGCCTTCAGCGTCGCGACGTCCGTGACCTCGCGCTCCTTCATCCGATCCACCACGCTCACATTCAGCCACAGCGTCAACGCTTGCGCAATCATTCTCGGCCGTGCAACTATTCACGCAGACATGAATGGTTGCTGAACCATGAACATGGACGAAGACATGAACGGGGTGCGAGGGATGACCGCGACGCTCGAAGGACCGGGAACCACCGCGGTGCCGCTGCGCCGCAACCGCCGCTTCCAGACCCTCTGGGCCGGCTCCGCGGCCGCCATGCTCGGCACCTGCGTCGCCGACACCGCGTACCCGCTGCTGCTGCTCGCCATGACCGGCTCCCCGACCGTCGCCGGGGCCTTCGGCGCCGTCCAGTTCGGGGCCTCGGTGCTGTTCGGCCTGCACGGCGGCGCGGTCGCCGACCGGCACGACCGGCGCCGGATCCTGATCCTCGCCGACACCGTCCGGCTGCTCACCGCGCTCAGCGTCGCCCTGGCCCTGGCCGCCCACCGGCTGACCGTCCCGCACGCCCTGCTGGCCGCCGCCGCGATCGGCGCCACCATGGCCTACGGCGGCCCCTCCCGGATGCTCGCGCTGCGCGCCGTCGTCCCGCCCGGGCAGCTCCGCCAGGCCCTCTCCCAGGACGAACTGCGGGTCAACGGCGCCGCCCTGGCCGGGCCGCCGCTGGCCGGCTTCCTGCTCGGCCTCGGCCGCGCCGTCCCCTTCCTCGCCCTGGTCCTCACCTCGGCGCTCGCCCTCGGCGCGAGCACCGCCGTCCGCTTCGACTCCCGCCCCGGGCCGCGGGCCCCGGCGGACGGACCGGAGAAGGGCGCCGCCTTCGCCGGCCTGCGCTACCTGTTCGCCCACCGGGTGCTGCGCGGCACCGTCCTGGTCGCCGCCGCGCTCAACCTCACCGGCTCGGCGATGCTCCTCACCGTCATGGTCCTGCTCCGCGAACACGGCACCTCCGCGGCCGGCACCGGCCTCGCCCTCACCGGCGAAGCCGTCGGCGGCCTGCTCGGCGCGCTCCTCGTCACCCGCCTGCACCGCAGGCTCAGCCCCGGCGCGCTCCTGCTCGCCGTCGCCTGGACCGGCGCGCTCGCCTTCGCCCTCCCCGCGCTGGCCGCCGGCCCCGCGGTGGTCTTCGCCGCCCTCGCCGTCACCGCGCTCGGCGTGCCCGCCCTGCGGGTCATGCTCGACGTCCTGGTCTTCCAGCGCGTCCCCGAGGAGATGCGCGGTCGCGCGATGGCCGGCACCATGACCCTCCTGATGGCCGGCCTCCCCCTCGGCACCATGACCGCCGGCCTCCTCCTCGACCGCCTCCCCGCCCCCACCGTCCTCGTCCTCCTCGCCACGGCCCTGGCCGCGGCCCTGCTCCCCCTCACCTTCGGCCGCACCCTGCGCGGCACCAGCTGGACCGAGTAGGGCTACGCGCGAGCAACCACCAGGGGCTCGGGGAACTGTCGGCAGGCGGTTCGGGAGCAATCAGGGGCTCGGGGAACGGCGAGGCCGTGGCTGCTGGCGGTTCACTGCCGTTGCGCGCCATTGGCTTCTGGTTCGGTTACCACACGCAGCAGCACGGACCTTCGATGGGCTCCGACCGTCAGCAGCATCGACTCGCCGTTCCCCGAGCCCCTGGCGGTGCCTCCCGGAGGGGCTCTCAGCTCTCCAGGCGGACGGAGGTGCGGGCCGAGAGCGGTCCGCCGGCCGGGCCGGTGAGGTCGGCCTGGACGAGGTAGTTGCCGGGCTGGGCGGGGGTGGGGTCGGGGCTGGCGCACTGGGGCTTGGACCGGGTGCGGTCCCAGGTGAAGGTCTCGGTGACGCCGCTGTTGCCGCCGATCTGGGCCCAGGCGTCGGTGCGCTCGGTGATGCAGTCCGCGGAGGACCAGACCCGTTCGTTGGCGCTGGAGGTGACGGTCAGGAAGGAGTACTCGTGCGAGAGGTTGATCCGGCAGCCCGCCCCGGAGGAGTTGCGGATCGTCAGGGCCAGCTTCGGCTTGTCCTTGGTCGCGTACGAGTTCTGCGCCGGGGCGAGTTCGAGGGTGAGCTGCGAGGTGGTGCAGACCGGCAGCGCCATCACCTCGGTGGTGTTGACGGCCGGCGAGGCCCCGCCGCCGGGGCGGGTGGTGCCGGTGCCGCCGCCGGTCGAGCCGCCCGAGGAGCTGCCGCCGCCCGAGGAGCTGCCGCCGGTGACGCTGATCTCGCCGCCGGCGCCGCCCGTCGCGCCGCCGGAGGAGCTCCCGCCCGAGGAGCCGCCGCCGGTCCCGCCGGGGCGGGTGGTGATCGCGGGGCCGGTGGGGGACGCGCCGGGGGTGATGGACTGGGCGGGCACGGGCTGCGGGCTGTGGTCGGAAGCCTTCTTCTGCTTGCCCCCGTCGCCGCCGAACGCCAGCAGGCCGATCACGAGGACGACGACGGCGAGGGCGATGAGGACCACGACGCGGCGCCGCCAGTAGATCGAGGCGGGCAGCGGTCCGACGGGCTGGCGCAGAGAAGGCACGAGCAAACTCTACGAGACCTCGTGCACCTGTTGACGCATCAACACCTCACCGGGACCACTTCTTTCACATGATCCGCCATTTGGTCCGGAAGGGGGACTCGACACGTCGGTGCGTCGCCCTATAGTCGCCCTCATGGCCTCCCCGCACGACCACGCCCCCACCGGTAGCGGCCTCGACCCGGCGCAGATGATCGCCGAGGCACGACGCGCGTTCTTCGTCATGTTCGGGTTCCTCTGCCTGGTGTGGGTGACGCAGCTGGTCAACTGGCTGCTGGACGGCCAGGTGGCGATGATGCACGGCATCCGCCCGCACGACCCGGACACGCTCGGGTACCTGCTGACCGCCCCCTTCCTGCACGTGAACTGGCAGCACCTGGAAGGCAATTCGGGTCCGCTGTTCGTCTTCGGCTTCCTCGCCGCCTACCGGGGGGTGCGCAAGTTCCTCGGGCTGACGGCGCTGCTGGTGGTGACCAGCGGGATGACGGTGTGGCTGTTCCAGGACGGCGACACGGTGACCGTCGGCGCGAGCGGCCTGGTCTACGGCTACATCGGCTACGTGGTGCTGCGCGGCCTGTTCGACCGGAACCTGATCGACTCGCTGATCGGCCTGGTGATGGGCGCCTCCTTCGCCTACGTCCTGACCGCGGCGGTCCCGGGCACCCCCGGGGTGTCCTGGCTGGGCCACTGCGGCGGCCTGGCCGGCGGTCTGGCGGGGGCGTGGATCTTCCGCGACCGCCGCCCGCGGCAGCCGGCCGCGCTGTCCGCCGGGAGCACCGGGAGCACCGGGAGCGACGGCGCCCCGGCACTGCCCCCGCAGAGCAGGCCGGCCAAGCCGGCCAAGGCCGGGAAGCAGGGCGGCCCGGCCCCGGCCGGCCCGGTCAGTCCGCGGGCGGACCTGCTCAAGGAGCTCGACGACCTGGGGCTTTAAGTCTCGGCGGCCGCTCGTGGCAGGATCGGGGGGCCATGGTTGCCACTGCTTCGACTCTTGCCCCGGGCGCCGTCCAGGCGCTGCACTCGACCGTCATCGGCTGGTACGAGGCCCACGCCCGCGACCTGCCCTGGCGGGCCCCGGACGCCTCGCCGTGGGCCGTGATGGTCAGCGAGTTCATGCTCCAGCAGACGCCCGTGAAGCGGGTGCTGCCCGCGTACGCGGCCTGGCTGGAGCGCTGGCCCACGCCCGCCGACCTGGCCGCGGACGCGCCCGGCGAGGCGGTGCGGATGTGGGGCCGGCTCGGCTACCCGCGCCGCGCGCTGCGGCTGCACGGCGCGGCCGTCGCGATCACCGAGCGGCACGGCGGCGAGGTGCCGAGCGACCACGCGGAGCTGCTGGCGCTGCCCGGGGTGGGGGAGTACACGGCGGCCGCGGTCGCCTCGTTCGCCTTCCGGCAGCGGCACGCGGTGCTGGACACCAACGTGCGCCGGGTCCTCGCCCGGGCGGTCACCGGCGTCGAGTACCCGGCGAACGCCACCACCGCCGCCGAGCGCCGCACCGCGCACGAGCTGCTGCCCGCCACCGACGAGCGGGCCGCCACCTGGGCGGTGGCGGTGATGGAGCTGGGCGCCCTGGTGTGCACCGCGCGCGGCCCGGAGTGCGGGGCCTGCCCGCTGCGGGACGAGTGCGCCTGGCAGCGGGCCGGCTGCCCGCCGTACCAGGGCCCGGCGCGCCGCGGGCAGACCTACGAGGGCACCGACCGGCAGGTCCGCGGCAAGCTGCTGGCGGTGCTGCGGGAGGCCCACGGGCTGGTCGCCCAGGGCCAGTTGGACGTGGTCTGGCCGGACGCGGTGCAGCGGGCCCGGGCGCTGGACGGGCTGGTCGCCGACGGGCTGGTCGAGCCGGTCGGGCCGGGCACCTACCGGCTGCCGCAGTAGCCCCGCGCGGAGCGCGCGAACGGCCCGGGACCGTGCGGTCCCGGGCCGTTCTGCGTTTCAGGCCGCGGCGGGCCTCAGAGCGCGCCCTCCAGGGCGGCCTCGGCCTTGGCCTCGGCGGCGTCCGCGCCACCGCGGAGCTTGACCTCGCGGATGAACAGCGAGGCGACGATGGCGACCACGCTGATCACGGTGCCCCACAGGAAGACGGTGTGCATGCCGTTGGCGATGCCGTGCTGGAGCACCGAGACCGCCTCGGGCGGCATGCTCTTC
Source organism: Kitasatospora sp. NPDC004272 (assembly GCF_053603035.1). Taxonomy (NCBI): domain Bacteria; kingdom Bacillati; phylum Actinomycetota; class Actinomycetes; order Kitasatosporales; family Streptomycetaceae; genus Kitasatospora; species Kitasatospora sp. NPDC004272. The sequence goes on from NZ_JBSGET010000007.1 coordinate 60,203, forward strand.
AGCGTCTCCGGGCTCATCGAGCCGGTGGACTCGCCGCCGGCCGGCATCCCGGCGTCCTTCAGGGTGTCGTTGAGCCGGTTGATGTAGAGCGTGCCGAACAGCGCCACGCCGAAGGAGCCGCCGATGGTGCGGAACAGGGTGGCGGAGGACGAGGCGACGCCCATGTCCTTCATCTCCACGCTGTTCTGCGCGACGAGCATGGTGACCTGCATCAGGAAGCCCATGCCGGCGCCGAGCACCACCATGTAGCAGGAGGAGGTGAAGCTCTTGGTGTCCACCGCGAGGGTGGACAGCAGCAGCGAGCCGCCGGCCATCACGGTGGTGCCGATGATCGGGAAGATCCGGTACTTGCCGGTCTTGGTGATGGTCTGGCCGACCACCAGCGAGACCACCAGCATGCCGAACATCATCGGCATCAGCAGCAGGCCGGAGTTGGTCGCCGAGGCGCCCTGCACGATCTGCTGGTAGGTGGGCAGGAAGGTCACCGCGCCGAACATCGCGAAACCGACGATGAAGCCGATGATCGAGACCATGGTGAAGTTCCGGTTGCGGAACAGCTTGAGCGGGATGATCGGCTCGGCGACCCGCTGCTCGACGTAGCAGAAGCCGATCAGCGAGGCGAGGCCGAGCGTGCCCAGGCCGAGGATCTGCTTCGAGCCCCAGGCGTACTCGTGGCCGCCCCAGGTGGTGACCAGCACGGCCGAGACGATGCCGATGGTGAGCAGCGCCGCGCCGAAGTAGTCGATCTTCGCGCTGGAGCGGATCTTGGGCAGCTTCAGCACCACGACGATGAAGACCAGCGCGATCGCGCCCAGCGGCAGGTTGACGTAGAACGTCCAGCGCCAGTTCAGGTGGTCGGTGATGAAGCCGCCGATCAGCGGGCCGCCGACGGTGGCCAGCGCCATCACGGCGGCGAACATGCCCTGGTACTTGCCGCGGTCGCGGGGCAGCACCAGCGCGCCCATGATCGACATCACGCCGACCATCAGGCCGCCGGCGCCCAGGCCCTGGACGGCGCGGAAGGCGATCAGCTGGGTCATGCTCTGCGACAGGCCGGACAGCGCCGAGCCGAGCAGGAAGATCGCGATCGAGACCAGGAACGAGCCCTTGCGGCCGTACAGGTCGCCGACCTTGCCCCAGATCGGGGTGGAGGCGGCGGTGGCCAGGGTGTAGGACGTCACCACCCAGGACATGTGCTCGGCGCCGTGCAGCTCGCCGACGATGGTGGGCATCGCGGTGCCGACGATCAGGTTGTCGAGCATGGCGAGCAGCATGGTGATGACCAGGCCGACCATCACCAGGCGGATCTCGCGGTGCGGGCGCTGCTCGAACTCGTCGGGCTTCCCGAGTTCGACGACGGGTTCCTCCGGAACCGCCGCTGACTGCTGGGTTGTCATGGTGCGTCTCTCCCGGGGCGCAGGTGCCGCGGGGTGCCGCGGCCATACTTACTTGACGACCGGCTAGTTAATCGCCGTCCGGCACGGTAAGTTGTTCCCTAGCCGGTCGTCAAGCCAGTTTCGGAACAGCGCCCCTGGGCAGGGACAATGCCAACAGAACCGGGCCTTGACACCAGTCCGATCCCGCTCCCCGAGGCAGGCCGCCAGCGATGACCACCACCCAGAGCCCCCGCAGCGACACCAGAGCGCGGATCATCGACGTGGCCCTGGAGTTGTTCGCCGAGCACGGTTACGAGAAGACCTCGCTGCGGGAGATCGCCGACCGCCTCGGCGTCACCAAGGCGGCCCTCTACTACCACTTCAAGACCAAGGACGACATCGTCCGCGGCATCGTCGAGAAGATGGCCGCCCCGCTCGACGACGCCATCGCCTACGGCGAGGGCAAGCCCTGGTCGCCCGCGCTGCGCGACGAGCTGCTGCGCCGGTTCGCGACCGGGATGGGCGAGCGGGCCCCGCTGCTGCGCTTCTTCCACGAGAACCAGCCCGCGCTGCGGGAGTCCGCGGCCGGACTGGCCTTCAAGGACCGGATGATCCGGATGATCAGCCTGCTGCACGGGCCGGAGCCGACCTTCCGCGACAAGCTGCGCGCCACCGTGGCGCTGACCTCGATGCACTCGGCGATGTTCCTGCTCAAGGCCGACATGTGCGAGCCCGGCGAGCCGGTCACCCCGGTCGAGGAGGCGATGGCCGCCGCGCTGGAGGTCGCCCTCGAAGTCGCCGCACGCATCGAGCCGCCCGCGCGGTAGGCGCGGGCGGCTCGGGGCTGAGCGGCGGTACGGGGGCGGCGGATCAGAAGTTGTTCGCGCCGTGCTGCTTCAGGTAGGCGACCGGGTCGATCACCTTCGCGTACTGGTTGGCGGTGCGGATCTCGAAGTGCAGGTGCGGGCCGTGCGAGTTGCCGGTGTTGCCGGACTTGCCGACCTGCTGGCCCGCGTCCACGTGCTGCCCGGCCTTCACGCCCAGCTGCGACATGTGCGCGTACTGGGCGAAGCGGCCGTCGGAGAGCTTCAGCACGATCTGGTTGCCGTAGGCGCCCGCGTAGCCGGAGGACACCACGGTGGCGTCGCCGACCGCCAGCACCGGGGTGCCGACCGAGACCGCGAAGTCGGTGCCGGTGTGGTAGCCGGCCGCGTACGCGGCGTTGGTCTTGTGGTACGGGTTGCTGATCGTCGCGCCCGGCGCGGGGGAGGACCAGGACGGCTTGGCCGGCTCGGGCGCCGGAGCCGGAGCCGGCGTCGGCTCGGCGGCCGGGGCGGCGGCCTGCTGCTGCTCGGCGGGCTGCTCGGCGGGAGCGGCGGCCTGCTCGGCCTGCGGCTGCTCCTGCTGCTGCCCGGCGTCCTGCTGCTGCTTGCCGCCCTGCTGGTCGGTGCCCTGCTGGTCGGTGCCCTGCTGCGCGGCGTCCGCGTGCTCGGCGTCCGCGTGCTCGCCGCTCTGCTGCTGCTCGGTGGCCAGCAGTTCGGTGCGCTGCTGGTCGCGGGAGGCCTGCTCGTCCTGCCGGGCCTGCGCGTCCTGGGCGCCGCCCTGCCCGCCGTCGCGCTGCAGGGAGGCGACGACGGCGGCCTTGGCGGTCTTGGCCTGCTCGCTCTCGGCCTGGCCCTGCACCGGCAGGCGGAAGTCCTGCGGCTGCGCGTGGGTGCTCTCGGCGGCGGCCGTGACCGTGTCGTGGCCGTCCGGGTGGGCGGACTGCGCGATGGCCTGTCCGGTCGGGATCAGCAGCGCGCCGGCGGCGACCACCGCGACGCCGGAGGCGAGGGCCTTGGCCGGGGCGAGCCGGGCCGTGGTGAGCGGGCCGGTGGAGAGCACCGAGCGGACGTGGCGGGTGGTGGCCGCCTGGAGAAGCCGGCGGCCGGTGGCGGGGAGAGAACGCATCGGGAGTCGGTACCTCACGGACGGGGCCAGTGCGGGGCCGAGCCGGTGGGGCTCGCCGAACTGGTGGAACGACTCCGGTGTAAACGACCCGGACGGGGAGGCCCAAGAGTGTGACCTACGACGGTCAGTAGTGCACAAGTCGGGCAAAAGGACCCTCCGGAGCAGTGGGCAACCCGGGTTTTCCCGCCCCAAACCTCCTATCCCGGGTCGTATGTCGGAAATGTGCTGTGAGCAGCGCCACCGGCGACCGGTCGGTTTGGGCCCGAACCGGCCCGGGTACAACCCGCTGTCCAGTCCAGCTGCACCATCCGATCCACCGACCGTCGGAGATGATCAGCTGATGAACGACACCCCTGTTCTGGACCGCCGCTTCCGCACCCGCCGCCAGGCCGACCGCCTGCTCTCCGGCAGCCGCCCGCAGACCGTCCGCGAGGCGCTCGCCGCGCTGGCCGACCTGGCCGACGGCCCCCACCCGCTGGACGAACCCGTCGACACGTACGGCAACGGCATCGTCCGCACCCTGGAGCGCCGCACCGCCGAACTGCTCGGCAAGCCCGACGCCGCCTACTTCCCGACTGGGACGATGGCCCAGCAGGCCGCCCTGAAGACCTGGGCCGACACCCACGGCCCGGTGGTCGCCATGCACCCGCTGGCCCACCCCGAGGTGCACGAGCGCCGCGCCCACCAGGTCCTCTCCGGCCTGCGCAGCGTCCCGCAGACCGGCGCCCGGCGGCACCCCACCGCCGCCGAGCTGGCCGTCCTGGACGAGCCGTACGACGTGCTGATGCTGGAGCTGCCGCTGCGCGACGCCGGGTTCCTGCTGCCCGACTGGGCGGAGCTGGAGGCGCTGTACGAGCTGGCCGAGCGGCAGGGCCGCCCGGTCCACCTGGACGGCGCCCGGCTCTGGGAGTCCGCCCCGCACCTGGGCCGCACCCTGCCGGAGGTCTGCGCCCGGGCCGGCTCGGTCTACGTCTCCTGCTACAAGTCGCTCGGCGGCCACAGCGGCGCCCTGGTGGCGGGCGAGGAGGAGTACGTCCGCCGGATCAAGGTCTGGCGGCACCGCTACGGCGGCAACCTCTGGCAGCAGTGGCCCGCCGCGCTCTCCGCGCTGGCCGGCCTGGAGCGCGAGCTGCCCCGGCTGCCCGGGTACGTGGCGCACGCCAAGCTGGTCGCCGCCGCGCTGGCCGAGGCCCCCGGTGCCCGGGTCCACCCCGCGCCGCCGCACACCCACCAGTTCCAGTTCTGGCTGCCGCACCCCGCCGACCGGCTCAACGAGGCCGGCTACCGGCAGGCCGAGGAGCAGGGCGTCGCGCTGTTCGGCGGCTGGCGCGAGCCCGGCCCGCAGCCGGGGCTGTCGATGACCGAGGTGACGGTGCTCGCCGACGGGGCCGGGTGGAGCGCCAAGGAGGTCACCGAAGCGCTGGAGTCCTTCCTCGCCCTGCTCTGAGCCCGCCCCGGAACGGCGCGGGGCCCCGGCGGTTCGGAAACCGCCGGGGCCCTGCCGTGCTACCGATCAGGCGTCACTTCCGGACGGGAGAGACCTTGATCATGGCTTCCAGGTCGTTGTGCGACTGCCACAGCACCTCGATCTGGGTGCGGGTGTCCGGGACCTGCACGCCGCTGTACGGGTTCTCGCTGAACCAGTACTTGGTGGTGTGGTCGTTGAAGACCGTCACCCCGCGCGAGCTCGGGATCTTGGTGAGCGCGTCGGCCTTGTGCAGGCTCAGGCCGTCGGTGCGCTCGGAGCCGAAGGTCGCGTCGTACGACTGGAAGCGCGGACGCATCAGCGTGCCGTCGTTCCACTTGATCGGCGCCGGGTGGGCGTCGACCGGCAGGATCAGGCCCTGGCCCGGGTGGTTGGCCACGTTGTTGTCGGACTGCGAGGAGTCCCACAGCCAGATCAGGACGCCGTTCTGGTTGGCGTAGTGCTCCACCCAGTCCGGACGCGCGGCCGAGCCGAAGTTGTACGGGCCGGTCTTCAGCGTGGTGTCGTACGAGACGTACTGGCGGTTCTCGACCAGGTAGTGCTGGTCGTAGTCCTTGGCGAACTTGCCGGAGATCCGGGAGAAGCCCGCGGCGGTCCAGCCGTTGTCGCCGTTCTCGGCGCCGTCGGTGAACAGGGCCGCGCCGTTCGCGGTCACCGCGATGTTGTCCAGGGCCAGGCCCTTGTAGTGGACGCCGCCGTCGGTGGTGTTGCGGAAGCGGATCTTGACGGCCTGCCCGGCGTACGCGTCCAGCGGGAAGGACAGGTCGCCCCACGCGCCGTTCGTGCTGCCGTTGATGGCACTGTCCGGCAGCGCGGCGCCGTTGAAGGTGCCGGCCAGCGCGGTCCAGTTCTTGCCGCCGTCGGTGGAGACCTCGGCGTACGCGTAGTCGTAGTCCGTCTCCAGCTCGTACCAGGCCTTCGCGGTCAGCGTGGCCGAGCTCTTGCCGGTCAGGTCGAGGTCACGGGTCAGCGTGACGTTCAGGTCGTCGGCGCTGCCGCTCCACCACTCGTTGCCACCCTCGAACGGGGTGTTGATCTCGGTGGTGACGGTCTTGGCCGGCAGGTCGACGACCAGGCCCTGCTTGCGCTTGGTGTTGTACTCGACCGGGCCGAGCAGCGACAGCGAGGTCTGGCCCGCCTTGGCGGTGTCGTAGTTCAGCCAGCCCAGCTTGAGCTTCGACCAGACGTCCAGGTCGTTCGGCATGTCGCCGATCTCGTTCTTGCCCTCGCCCAGCCAGGAGCCGGAGGACATCAGCGACCAGAAGCCGACCGAGTTGTCGACGCCGGGGGTGCCGGTGGTGTCGTACAGGTCCGGCAGGCCGAGGTCGTGGCCGTACTCGTGGGCGAACACGCCCAGGCCGCCGTTCTCCGGCTGCATGGTGTAGTCGCCGACCCACAGGCCGGTGGCGCCGATCTGGGTGCCGCCGAGCTTGTTGTCGTCCGGGCCGGTCTTGCCGGCCTGGTTGGCGTACACGTAGGAGCGGTGCGCCCACAGCGCGTCGGTGCCCTGGACGCCGCCGCCGGCCGACTGGTCCTCGCCGGCGTGGACGATCTGGAAGTGGTCCAGGTAGCCGTCCGGCTCGTTGAAGTTGCCGTCGCCGTCGTAGTCGTAGCGGTCCCACTGGTCGTACTGCGCCAGGTCGGCCTTGATCTGGGCGTCGGTGCGGCCCTTGGCCTTCTGGTCGGCGACCCAGGCGTTGATGCCGTCGCGGATCAGGTCCTGCGCGTTGGCGCAGACGTGCTGGCCGCAGTAGTCCGAGCCGTAGCGGGCCTCGTTCCACGGCACCCGCACCCAGTCGGTGACCAGGCCGTCGACCGAGTACCGGCCGGAGGACTGGCGCTCGTAGTACGTCTTCAGCGAAGGCTTGTCCTTCGCGAAGTAGATGTCCTGGTAGTGCGCCTGGTTGTAGTCCGCCTGCCAGGCCGTCGAGTTGTCGTTCTTGCGGTCCGGGGCGGCGATCTGGTTGCGCGCCGGGCCCGGGGTGCCGCCGTACTTGACCTTGCCGTCGGCGGTCGTGGTGGTGTTGTCCACCTGGTCGCCGAAGTCGACGAGGATCGTGAAGATCTTGTCGGTGCGCTCGCGGGAGAGCTCGACGTACTTGTCGCGGCCGAGCTTGATCGAGGAGCCGTTGCCGTGCTTCTCGACCTTGGCGGTGCCGTTGACCAGCTGCTCCACCGCGGCGGTCTGCTCGGCCTGCTGCTTGGCGGCGAGCGGGCTCTGCAGTTCGCGCGGGACGCTGTCGTTCTGGATGACGTCGGCCGGGTCAGTGATCGTCGTGGTCGCCGGGGCGGCGGTCGCCGTGCCCGGGAGCAGTCCGGCGCCCAGTGCGGCGGTCACCGCGACGGCGGCGGAAGCCGCGACAGCCCTCTTGGTTATTTTCAACGTGGTGACGTCCTCCCCTTACCGGTGGGGCTGGTGGCCGGACCGGTGAACCAATGCAAGACAGGTGGACGACATTTGACCCAAGGTCCGGTAAAAAAGAAAGACCTTGACCATGGCATGGCCACGCCGCTATGCTCCCGCAACTCGTATCGACTGACGATCCGTCAATCTACCTGCGCATCCTGCCCGGCAAGGGTCGATCGTGCCCGCACCGCGCCGTGTCGCACCCGTTCGGCGGCCCCGCGGCCCCGCATTCACAGCACACGGAAACCTAAACAGTTTTTCAACTGAAAAGCCGGACGCGAAAAAGCCTCCGCCCCCGACCTGGCCAGGTCGGGGGCGGAGGCTTGCGAAACGCTTTGTGCCGCTATTACTTCGTCAGATCCGGACCGGCCGCCGAGACCGCCGCCGGAGTGTCCGCCACCGGGGACTTCTCCTCGCCGCGGAAGGTGAACTTGGCTTCCTTGCCCTCGCCCTCCACGCCGACGACCACGATGTGGCCCGACCGCAGCTCACCGAACAGGATCTTCTCGGACAGGTGGTCCTCGATCTCCCGCTGGATCGTGCGGCGCAGCGGACGCGCGCCCAGGATCGGGTCGTAGCCGCGCTTGGCCAGCAGGCTCTTGGCCTCCGGGCTGAGCTCGATGCCCATGTCCCGGTCCTTCATCCGCTGGTCGACCCGGGCGATCATCAGGTCGACGATCTCGATGATGTTCGCCTCGGACAGCTGGTGGAAGACCACGATGTCGTCGACGCGGTTGAGGAACTCGGGGCGGAAGTGCTGCTTGAGCTCCTCGCCGACCTTCGCCTTCATCCGCTCGTAGCCGGCCTGGACGTCACCCGTGGCCGCGAAGCCCAGGTTGAAGCCCTTGGAGATGTCCCGGGTGCCGAGGTTGGTGGTCATGATGATGACCGTGTTCTTGAAGTCCACGACCCGGCCCTGGGAGTCGGTCAGGCGACCGTCCTCCAGGATCTGCAGCAGCGAGTTGAAGATGTCCGGGTGGGCCTTCTCGACCTCGTCGAAGAGGACGACGGAGAACGGCTTGCGGCGCACCTTCTCGGTGAGCTGGCCGCCCTCCTCGTAGCCCACGTACCCGGGCGGGGAGCCGAACAGCCGGGAGACGGTGTGCTTCTCCGAGAACTCGGACATGTCGAGCGCGATCAGCGCGTCCTCGTCCCCGAACAGGAACTCCGCCAGGGTCTTGGACAGCTCGGTCTTACCGACGCCGGACGGGCCGGCGAAGATGAACGAGCCGCCGGGGCGCTTCGGGTCCTTGAGGCCGGCCCGGGTGCGGCGGATCGCCTGGGAGAGCGCCTTGATGGCGTCCTCCTGGCCGATGACCCGCTTGTGCAGCTCGTCCTCCATGCGCAGCAGGCGCGAGGACTCCTCCTCGGTCAGCTTGAAGACCGGGATGCCGGTGGCGGTGGCCAGGACCTCGGCGATGAGCTCCTCGTCCACCTCGGCCACGACGTCCATGTCGCCGGCCTTCCACTCCTTCTCCCGCTTGGCCTTCGCCTGGAGCAGCTGCTTCTCGTTGTCGCGCAGCGACGCGGCCTTCTCGAAGTCCTGCGCGTCGATCGCGGACTCCTTCTCCCGGCGCACCTCGGCGATCTTCTCGTCGAACTCGCGCAGGTCCGGCGGCGCGGTCATCCGGCGGATGCGCATCCGGGAACCGGCCTCGTCGATCAGGTCGATCGCCTTGTCCGGCAGGAAGCGGTCCGAGATGTACCGGTCGGCCAGGGTGGCGGCGGCGACCAGGGCGGCGTCGGTGATCGAGACGCGGTGGTGCGCCTCGTACCGGTCGCGCAGGCCCTTGAGGATCTCGATGGTGTGCGGGAGCGAGGGCTCGGCGACCTGGATCGGCTGGAAGCGGCGCTCCAGCGCGGCGTCCTTCTCCAGGTGCTTGCGGTACTCGTCCAGCGTGGTGGCGCCGATCGTCTGCAGCTCGCCGCGGGCCAGCATCGGCTTAAGGATGGAGGCGGCGTCGATCGCGCCCTCGGCGGCGCCCGCGCCGACCAGGGTGTGCAGCTCGTCGATGAACAGGATGATGTCGCCGCGGGTGCGGATCTCCTTGAGCACCTTCTTCAGGCGCTCCTCGAAGTCACCGCGGTAGCGCGAACCGGCCACCAGGGCGCCGAGGTCGAGGGTGTAGAGCTGCTTGTCCTTCAGCGTCTCCGGGACCTCGCCCTTGACGATCGCCTGGGCCAGGCCCTCGACGACGGCGGTCTTGCCGACGCCGGGCTCGCCGATCAGCACCGGGTTGTTCTTGGTGCGGCGGGACAGCACCTGCATGACCCGCTCGATCTCCTTCTCGCGCCCGATCACCGGGTCGAGCTTGGCCTCGCGGGCGGCCTGCGTCAGGTTGCGGCCGAACTGGTCGAGCACCAGGGAGGTGGAGGGGGTGCCCTCGGCCGGGCCGCCGGCGGTGGCGGACTCCTTGCCGCTGCCGGTCTGGTAGCCCGACAGCAGCTGGATCACCTGCTGGCGCACCCGGTTGAGGTCGGCGCCGAGCTTCACCAGGACCTGGGCGGCGACGCCCTCGCCCTCGCGGATCAGGCCGAGCAGGATGTGCTCGGTGCCGATGTAGTTGTGGCCGAGCTGGAGGGCCTCGCGGAGCGACAGCTCCAGGACCTTCTTCGCCCGGGGGGTGAAGGGGATGTGGCCGGACGGGGCCTGCTGGCCCTGGCCGATGATCTCCTCCACCTGCTGGCGGACCGCCTCAAGCGAGATGCCGAGGCTCTCCAGCGCCTTTGCGGCGACACCCTCGCCCTCGTGGATCAGGCCCAGGAGGATGTGCTCGGTGCCGATGTAGTTGTGGTTGAGCATCCGGGCTTCTTCCTGTGCCAGGACGACAACCCGCCGCGCGCGGTCGGTGAACCTCTCGAACATCGTTAATCGCTCCTCAGAGCGGTCGGTCAGTTCGGGGGCCGTCCCCGCCCTGTCCTTCCGCATGCTAGTCCCGCTCAGCAGCGCGGCTACGGAACTCCCACGGAGCGGGAGCAACATGCTGCGCGACCAGCCGACACCTTTCCCAACCTGATGCTGGGAGACGGTGTTCCCAGCGGCGGGCCCGATGCACCGGATCCCGCTACGCCAACGGCGAACACGGTTCGGTGGAACCGGTCCACCGGCCCGCGGCGTGCTGCGTCCGGGCTCGTGCGACCCCGTCCACCAGCATTCATACCCGGTAATCCGGCGGGTTTCGCGCGGTTTCCGCGGGGTGCTTGTTCGCCTGGCGAGAAGTCCGCCGACCCGGCCCCGGGGGTGACGGGCCGTCAGGTCGGTCGCGGGTGGCGTACCGCCGTACCGGTGGCGGCCGCGTGACCGCCCGGCCCCTCCAGCGTTGCACAGGTCGTGACCCGTCCGCCGCCCGCCGTCCCGGCCGCACCGCCCGCCGTCCCGGTCTGGCGCGGATCGGACCGGGTGACCGTGCCGCTGGGGCCGGGGCGGGCCGCCCTGGGCCGCCTGGAGCGGCTCGGGCACGGCACCGGGCCGGTGCTGCGGGAGGCCGGCCTGGCCGTCTTCCTGCTCGCCCCCGGAACCGCCGAGCCGGTGCCCGAACTGCTCGGCTGGCTCGGCTGGGGCCCGGAGCTGCGGCTGCCCATCGAGGCCCGTGCGGCGCACCCGGGAGACCCCCGGGTGCCCGGACCGCGGACCGCGCGGTGGCTGCGGGCCGGGACCGGACGCCCCGCCCTCGACCTGCGCTCGCCCGGCCTGCTCTGCCTGCTGGACGCCCTGGCGGACGCCTGCGCGCGGGAGCGGCTGGGCCTGCCGCCCGCCCGCTGAGGGCCGCTCGGGCCCCGTTCCCGCCCCGCTCGGTCAGGAGGCGTGGGCCCGCTCGTACGCCTCGCGCACGTTGCTCGGGACGCGGCCGCGGTCGTTGACCGGGTGGCCGTTCTCCTTCGCCCAGGTGCGGATCTTGGCGGTGTCGGCCTGGCCCGCCGCGGCGGCCCGCCCGGCGCTCCGGCCGCCACCGCTGCCGCCGCGGCGGGGGGCGGTCAGCCGGCCGCTCTGCTTGCGGCCCTTCTCGACGTACGGGGCGAGCAGGCCGCGGAGCTTGTCCGCGTTGTCGCTCTTCAGGTCGATCTCGTAGGCCACGCCGTCCAGGGCGAACGTCACCGTCTCGTCCGCGGATCCGCCGTCGAGATCGTCTTCCAGAATCACCTGAACCCTCTGTGCCACGGGCTTCCCTTTCCGCGATAACGATCCATTGCCTAGAGAAAGGAAAGCGTCTTTCACCGGAAAACACAAACCCCTGTGTCGCAGGTCGCGTCCGTGGGCATGTCTCACAGGTGCAGCAGCATCCGCGAGTTGCCCAGCGTGTTCGGCTTCACCCGCTCCAGGTCGAGGAACTCGGCGACGCCTTCGTCGTACGAGCGGAGGAGTTCTTCATAGACTTCCGTGGCCACGGCCGCCGGGTCTGCCGTACGATCGTCGTTTTCGCCGATCTCGACGAAGCCGTGTTTCGAGAAGAACGGAACCTCGAACGTCAGGCAGAAAATCCGACGGACGCCGAGCCAGCGCGCGGTCTCCAGCAGCTTGTCGAGCAGCTGGTGCCCGATACCGAGCCCCTTGCAGACCGGGTCCACCGCCAGGGTGCGCACCTCGGCGAGGTCCTCCCACATCACGTGGAGGGCGCCGCAGGCCACCACCCGGCCGTCCTGGTCGCGTTCGGCGACCCAGAACTCCTGGACGGATTCGAACAGGGTGACGGTCGGCTTGTCGAGCAGAATGCCGTTGCGGGAGTAGGTGTCGATGAGCCGGCGGATGGCCCGCACGTCGGTGGTCCGCGCACGGCGGATGGTGACCTCCATGCCGGGGAACGTTATCGTGCCGCGGGCGGTGGGGTCTCCTCGGTGTCGACGCCCGCCACCCGCAGCGCGTCGCGCAGCCACTCGCGCTGTTCCGGCGACATCATCCCGAAGAAGTGCACCAGGGCGGCGGCCGGATTGTCGCTCGTCGCCCAGGCGTCGTTCATCAGTGCCGCGGTGTACGCCTCCCGGGAGGAGACCGGCTCATATCGGTATGCGCGGCCGGTGCGCTCCCGGCGCACCCAGCCCTTTCGATAGAGCTTGTCCAGCACCGTCATCACGGTGGTGTACGCGATTTCGCGTTCCGACCGCAGATCCTGCAGAACCTCCCGGACGGTGACGGGGCGGTTCCACTGCCACACCCGGGTCATGATGTCGTTCTCAAGTTCTCCGAGTTGCCGCACCATAGTGCCGCCAAGGATAGGACCGATGCGGACAAATGGCGGCAAACGGCAAACGCCCGGCGCGCCGTTCCCCGGAGGGGGGAGCGGCGCGCCGGGCGGGATACCGCTATTCGGCGGGGGAACGCGACGCCATGGCCTCGGCCACCGCGTCCTCCTTCGACTTCTGGGCGCCGCCCTGGCTGCGGATGATGGCCCGCACCAGGAAGGCGAAACCGATCGCCATCACCAGCGGCGGGACGATCGCGCTGACGTACTCCATCGGTTACTCCTCGGTCGTGTCGGACTCGGCCGCGTCGGCGGCCTTTTCGTTCCTGGCGTCGCTCTTCGCGGCCTTTTCGGGCTTCACGAGGGGGAAGAGCACCGTTTCGCGGATGTTCTTGCCGGTGAGCAGCATGATCAGGCGGTCCACGCCCAGGCCGAGGCCGCCGGTGGGCGGCATCGCGTACTCCAGGGCGCGCAGGAAGTCCTCGTCCACCTGCATCGCCTCGACGTCGCCGCCGGCCGCCAGCAGGGACTGCGCGGTGAGCCGGGCGCGCTGCTCGACCGGGTCGATCAGCTCGGAGTAGGCGGTGCCCAGCTCGGTGCCGAAGATCACCAGGTCCCACTTCTCGGCGACGCCCTCGATCGAGCGGTGCTGGCGGGTCAGCGGGGAGACCGAGGTCGGGTAGTCCTTGATGAAGGTCGGCTTGATCGCGTGGTGCTCCAGCAGGCGCTCGATCAGCTCCAGGACGATCTGGCCGTGGTCCCACTTCGGGTCCAGGTACTGGTCCAGGTCGTGCTCCTTGGCCAGCGCCCGCAGCTCCTCGACCGAGGTGGCGGGGGTGACCTCGGTGCCCAGGCGGGCGGAGATGCCCGGGTAGACCGAGACCTCCTGCCAGGGCTCGGCCAGGTCGATCTCGTGCTCGGTGCCGTCCGGCCCGACGCCCTTGACCACGGTGGTGCCCAGCGCGTCCCGGGCGGCGTTGACGACGATCTCCCGGATCAGCTCGGCCTGGGTGTCGTAGTCGCCGTACGCCTCGTACGACTCCAGGGCGGTGAACTCCGGGTTGTGGGTGGCGTCGGCGCCCTCGTTGCGGAAGTTCCGGTTGATCTCGAAGACCTTCTCGGCGCCGCCGACCACCAGGCGCTTGAGGTAGAGCTCGGTGGCGATGCGCAGGTACAGGTCGATGTCGTACGCGTTGATGTGCGTGACGAACGGGCGGGCGTTGGCGCCGCCGTGGATCGGCTGCAGCATCGGGGTCTCGACCTCCAGGTAGCCGCGGTCCTCGTAGGTGCGGCGGATCGAGCGGATCACCTTGGTGCGCAGCTGCAGCATCTCGCGCGCCTCGGGGTTGACGATCAGGTCCACGTACCGCTGGCGGACCCGGGCCTCCGGGTCGTTCAGGCCCTTGTGCTTGTCGGGCAGCGGGCGCAGGCACTTCGCGGTGAGCTCCCAGCGGTCGACCATCACGCTGAGCTCGCCGCGCTTGGAGGTGATCACCTCGCCCTCGACGCCGACCTGGTCGCCGAGGTCGATGTCGCCCTTCCAGGCGGCCAGCCGCTCGGCGCCCAGCTTGTCCAGGGACAGCATCACCTGGAGGTCGCCGGAGCCGTCGCGCAGGGTGGCGAAGCAGAGCTTGCCGCCGGTGCGGGCCAGGACCACCCGGCCGGTGATGCCGACCCGCTCGCCGGTGGCGGTGTCCGGGGCCAGGTCGGGGTGCTTGGCGCGGAGGTCCGCGATGGTGGTGGTGCGGGGGAAACCGACCGGGTACGGGTCGATGCCGGCCGCCCGGAGCCGGTCCAGCTTCTCGCGCCGGACGCGCATCTGCTCGGGAAGGTCGTCGGTCGCGGGGAGAGTGCTCTGATCGCTCACCCCACCAGGGTAGCCAGGCTCACGGCCTGCTCCGCCACGGGATATCCGGGCGGCCGCGGACGTGCCGGTTCCCCGGGCCGCCCGTGCGGGCGGCCCGGGGAGCCGGGGAGGTCACTGCTGCGCGCCGGCCTTGCGGCGGCGGGTGACGGCGACCACGCCGGTGCCGAGCGCGATGGCGCCGACGCCCAGGCCGAGCAGGGTGCCGCTGCCCTGGCCGCCGCCGGTGGAGGCCAGGTTGCCGGTGCCGCCGGTGCTGCCGCCGGTCGTGCCGGTGCCGATGCCGGTGCCGGTGCCGGTGGTGGCGCCGGCGCTCGGGCTGGTGCTCGCCGACGGCGCGGCCGACGAGGTGCCCGGGGCGGGCGAAGCGGAGTCGGACGGGGTGGAGCCGGGCCCGGTGCCGGTCGACCCGCTCGGCTGCGGGGACGGCGTGCCGGTGGACGCCTCGCCGCCGAGGGCGACGGTCACCACGTCGTTCGCCTTGTTCGGGTCCCAGGGCTTGCCGCTCTCCTGGCCGTCCTCGCCGATCGACGGGAGGCTCACCACGGCGGAGAGCTTCGCGGCCGGGTCGGCCTCGACGGTGAAGTCGAAGGAGGCCCGGTAGCCGTTCTTGATGTAGGCCGAGGTGTCACAGGTGAAGCTGTTGGTCGGGGCGCCCTGGAGGGTCGGGTAGCAGTTGTCGGGCTTCTGCAGCACCTTGGCCTGCGCGGGCAGTTCCACCCGGACCTTGGCCGGGTGGCTGCCGCTGCGCCAGTCGATCGACGCCGGGCCGTTGTTGACCAGGCCGGCGGTCAGCTTGCCCTGCTTCTTGCCCGCCTCGGGGGCCCAGCTGCCGGTGGCGACGAAGTCCGCGGTGTTGGGGACGGTCGCCCTCAGCGAGATGCCGTTGTCGCGCTCGAAGTCGACCACCCCGTTGGGGCCGCTGCTCTGCGGCGCGTCGAAGGCGACCAGCGGGGGAGCGGAGGCCGGGCCTGGGGTGAAGTGGAACTGGCTCATCCACCCGGTCAGGTCCGGCGCGGTCGTGGTCACGTGGACGTCTTCGTACGGGTAGTACGCGTCGGCGTCGACCTTGAAGCCGATCGGGGTCAGCGTCACGGTCTTGCCGGCCTCCACCTTCGCGGGGAGGGTGCAGATCGCCGCGTCGACGCCGTTCTCGCTGGTGGCGTACTGGCAGTTGGAGAACTGCGACTGGAAGGAGAACTCCATCCCGCCGATGAAGGTGAGGTAGAGCTGGGAGGCGGGCAGCTGGCCCTTGTTGGTGATCTTGATCAGCGGCTTCCAGACGTCGCCGGGCTTGAGGCCCTCGGCGGCCGGGACGTCGTCGACCACCACGTTGCTGCCGCCGAGGGTCACCTTGGTGTCGGCGGAGGCGGTCGCGCCGTCGAACACCGCGCTGGTGCGCAGGACGGCGGTGCTGCCCACGGCGCGCGGGGTACCGGCGGGGGCGTACAGGTAGAGGTCCAGGCCCTGCTTGCCGTCGTACATCGTCAGCGCGTCGCAGGTCAGCACCTGGTTGGCGGTCTGGCAGCGGCTGTCCAGGCTGGCGACCGTGGCGATGCCCTCCAGCGGGGCCAGGTCGACGCTGATCCGGCCCGTGGCGGGCGCCGGGTGGGCGGAGAGCGCCAGGTCCAGGTGGATCCGGGTCGAGTCGCTGCTGTGGTCCGGGGCGCTGGAGTGCGGGTCGACCGCGACGGCGTCGGGGGCCTCGATCTTCAGCGTGCTGTCGGCCGCGTGGGCGGCCGGGGCGACGGCGCCGCCCAGGGCGAGTGCGGCCAGGGTGGTGGCCAGCCCGAGCGAACGGGAGCGCGAGGTGCGCATGTTCCCCCCAAAGGGTTCCGTGTGCACGGTGTGTGCGGGACGACCCTAGGGGGCGGATCCGGCCATCGGAGGTGCTCGAACCGGACACTTCAGGGCAGGGAGGTTCGTATCAGATCGGATCTTTACCGAAATGTTGGCAAAGCAGGCGGGCCCCCTCCGGAGGGAGGGGGCCCGCCTGGTGACGGCGGGTCAGCCGTCGGTGCCGGTGGCGAGTTCGGGGCGCTCCCCGTCGTCCGGCGGGTCCTGGTGGGGGGTCGGGCGGGAGCGGCGGCCGAAGAGTTCGGCGGGGGTCGGCATCCGGCGGGGCCGGGGGCGGTCGGCCGGGTGCGGGGGCTGCTGGTCGCTCATCGGGAACCGTCCTCCAACGGGGGTGGCGGGCTGGGGTTCGGACGCCGGGCTCGGCACCGCCGCGAGGTGGCGCTGGCCGGAACCCAGGGAGAGCCGCTCGCGGACCTCGGCCTCGGCGAGCGCGTGGCAGCGCCCGGCGAGGCGGGAGCGGCGGGACTGCTCGTTCGGTCCGCACGGCTGGCGGGACAGCGAGCGCAGCGCCGACAGGTCCTCGGCGGTGGGCAGGTAGCCGTCGGTGACGGCCTCCTCCAGACGGTCCAGGTAGCCCCCGGCGCTGCCGGGCAGGGCGGCGCGGTAGCGGGTCAGGTCGGTGAGCATGAAGGCGCGCAGCCGCCCGCCCTCCTGGACCGCCTCGTCGATGGACTCGGTCAGCCGGAGCGCGTCCTGGACGTCCTCGGCCCACAGTTCGCCGGCCGCGGCCGGTACCGGGAGCCGGTCGGGGGCGGCCGGGTAGAGGGCTTGGGCGAGGACACGGCGCAGCACCCGGACTTCGTCGGCGCTGAAGGCCATGCCGCCGCGCGATCCGTGTGGCGTTGGCATGGGTCGACACTACGTGGCATACGTCCGACTTATGGCGATTGATGACGTGTTTGTCCCGATTGGCCTATGAGATGGTGCATCTGGCGCCGGGGCGGTCGGGTCAGCGGCGCAGCGCCTCGACCGGCTCCACCAGCGCGGCCCGCAGCGCCGGGTACAGGCCCGCCAGCAGGCCGACCAGGCTGCCCGCCAGCGGGGCGGACAGGACCGTCCAAGGCTGCAGGACCGCGGTCCAGTCCCGGGCCAGGGCGACGCCGACCACCACCGCCACGCCGATCGCGGTGCCGACCAGCCCGCCCAGGGTGCCCAGGACGGTGGACTCGGTGAGGAACTGGGCGGCGACGTGCCGGGGCCGGGCGCCCAGGGCGCGGCGCAGGCCGATCTCGCCGGTCCGCTCCAGCACCGCGACCAGGGTGGTGTTGGCGATCCCGACCGCGCCGATCACCAGGCAGATCGCGGCCAGCAGCAGGAACAGGCCGGTCAGGTCGGTGGAGACGGAGTCGCGCAGGTCGTGCGGGTCGGGCGGGGCCAGCGCGCCGAACAGGCCCGGGTTCTCCGGGCGCAGCGCGGTCGGAGCCTGGGCGGCCACCAGGTCGGCCGCGCCGGTGCGGGTGCGGATCACCATCCGGGCCCGGCCGTTCTCCCCCGGCAGCGGGTTGCCCCACAGGGACTGCGCGGTGGTGGCCGGGACCATCACGTCCAGCATGCTCTCGGGGAGGCGCTCGGTGCCTTCCAGGACGCCGACCACGGTGAAGCCGACGCCGTTGACGAACACCGCCGGGTGGGCGTCCAGTCTGCTGATGCCGAGCCGGGCGGCAGCGGCCGAACCGAGCACCGCGACCCGCAGCTTCCGGTCGCTGTGGAAGGTGTTGTAGACGGTGCCGGTGGCCACCCGGACCTGCATCGCGTCGAACGCCCCGGGGGAGAGCGCCAGTACGCCCAGGCCGGCGCCCGCGCCGGTGCCCGGCGCCGGGGAGCCGGAGACGGTCGGGTCGGTCAGTGGTGCGGCCCAGTACACGCCGGCCGCTTCGGCGCCGTTCAGCCGGGCCACCCGGGTGTCGGCGTCGGCGGGGAAGTCGAGGGCAGCGCGCCGTTGGCCGTTCGGCGCACTGGTCTCCGGGCCCGACCCGACCAGGGTGACGGTGGTGTTGTCCAGGGCGGAGAAGCGCTTGCCGATCTGCCCGGTGGCGCTGGAGGTCAGCCCCAGCACGGCGACGAACGCGCCGACGCCGAGTACCGTGCCGAGCAGGGTGAGCACCGAGCGGCCGGGGCGCTGGATCATTCCGGACAGCGCCTCGCCGAACAGGTCGGCCGGCCGCAGCCGGGACGAGGGCAGGTCGACCGGGCGGCGGCGGGCCCTCACGACCCGCTCGCCGCGGTCGGGCCGGAGGAGTTGATCCGGCCGTCCCGGATGGTGACGGTCCGCTCGGCCCGCCCGGCGACCTCGCGGTCGTGGGTGATCACCAGCAGGGTCAGCCCGTCCGCGTGCAACTCCTCGAACAGTTCCATCACCCGGACCGCGGTGGAGGAGTCCAGGTTGCCGGTCGGTTCGTCGCACAGCAGCAGCGAGGGGCGGTTGACCAGCGCCCGGGCCACCGCGACCCGCTGCCGCTCGCCGCCGGACATCCGGGACGGCAGCGCGTCGAGCCGGTGGCCGAGACCGACCTGCTCCAGTACCTCCCGGGCGGCCGCGGCCCGGCCCGAGCGCGGTGAGTCGTTGTAGAGCTGGGCGAGCATCACGTTCTCCATGGCGGTACGGAACGGCAGCAGGTGGAAGGACTGGAAGACGAAGCCGATCCGGCGGCCGCGCAGCGCCGTGCGGTGCGCCTCGGAGAGCGCGCCGGTGTCGATGCCGTCCAGTTCGTAACTGCCCCCGCTGGGACGGTCGAGCAGGCCGAGCAGGTTCAGGAAGGTCGACTTGCCGGAGCCGGAGGGGCCAACCACGGCGGTGTACTCGCCGCGCCGCACCTCCAGGTCGGAGGGGTGCAGCGCGGTCACCGGGGGCGGGCCGGGGAAGGTCCGGGAGACGCCGCGCATCCGGATCACCGGCACGTCGGCTCCCGACCTGCCGTCGTCCGCGGTCCGGTCCTCCGTCACTTGCCCACCACGACCTGGTCGCCGGGGTTCAGCGCGGCCCCGGTAGCGGGCCGGACCTCGACGAAGTTGTCGGCCACCACGCCCGTCGCCACCTCGACGGTGCGGCGTGCGCCGCCCGGCTCCAGCACGGTCACCGAGGTCCGGCCGTCCACCCCCGAGCTGACCGCCGAGGCGGGGACCGCGAGCACCTCACCCTGGGTGGACGCGGCGACGACGGTGATCCTCACGTCCTGGCCCTCCAGCGCCGGGTCCCAGGGCTGGTCCGGGGTGACGGTGACCGGCACGTACGGGTCGCCGGCCGGGGCGGCCGGCTGCTGGGCGGGGGCGCTCGCACCGCCGGCCTGGCCGGAGCCGGGGGTGACCAGGGTGCCGACCGAGCCGACGGTCGCGGACAGTTGGAGCCCGCTGGTCTCGGACAGCACGGTGACCTTCATCCCCGCCTTCACCAGCGGCGCGTCCCCGGGCAGCAGGTGGCCGGTCAGGGTGAGGCCGCCCGCGGTCAGCGTGAGCACCGGAGCGGTCACCTTGTCGCCGACCTTCGCCCCCACACCGGACACCCGGGCCGGCAGCGAGGGCAGGAAGAGCAGCTCGGAGGCCGGGACCTGCGGGCCGTCCTTGGCCTGTGCCTGGGTCAGTTCCCTCTGCCTGTCGGCCAGATCGGCGCGGGCCCGGGCCAACTGGGCGGAGCCGTCGGCCGCGGGGGAGGCCGGTTTCCCGTCGGTCGTCGCGGTGGGGCCGGGGTGTTCCAGGCCCTGGAGCGTCTGCTTGGCCTGGTCCACCGCCTGCTGGGCGGTCCGGACGGCCGCCGCGGTCTGTTCGCCGGTGTTCGGCACCGGGTAGCCCAGGTGCTGGTACAGCTTGGTCACCGCCGCCTTGGTGCCCGCGCCGAAGGACCCCCGGGCGTCGCCGCCGGACGAGTAGCCGAGCGCCTTCAGCGCGTTCTGCAGCTGGGCGACGTCGCTGCCGGATTCGCCGGGTGCCAGGTCGCGGTAGACCGGGACGTCGCCCGGCAGCACGAACACCGGCCGCCCCGACACCTCGGCCAGGACCTCGGCCTGCCGCACCTCGTCCCCGGCCCGCGCCTTCAGCGCCGTCACCACCGGGGTGCCGCCGCCGGGCCCGCCGCTGCTCGCGGACACCGTGGCCGGCTGCACCGGGAAGGACTGGCCGGCCTGGAACACGCCGCGCAGCACGGTGGTGTTGGACAGCACCCGCTGCACCACCGGGGCGGTCAGGACGCTCGCGGGCGGCGGGGCGGCGTCCGCGGCGGCCTGTTCCGGCGAGCGCACCAGGGTCGACGCCCACAAGCCGCCGCCCGCGATCAGTGCGGCAACCAGCGCCACCGCGACGATCAGCCGCCGACGGCGCTTCGCCCCGGATCCGGTCGCCCCGGCGGTCCCGTCCTGCTCCACCTGCTCCACCTGTTCCACCTGCTTCCCGCTCATTCCGGAGCGGCCGACCGGTCGGCGGCCGTCGGACAGGGCAGCGGCTGCTGGATGTCCGTGACCTTCCACGTCCCGTCCTGCCGGCGGACCGTCATCACGCTGAGCTGCTCCGGCCGGTGGCCCACCTGGTCGACCGGGGCGCCGGCCGCGTCGACGATCACCCAGCCGTCCAGGTCGACGCAGTCGTACAACTGGTAGTAGTCGCCCAGCACCCGCATGCCGATCAGCCGGTGCCGCACCTCGCCGTGCATCCGCTGTCCGGTGGTGCGCAACTGCTCCACCGAGGCGCCCAGGACCGACAGGTTGGGCTCGCCCGCGTGCGCGGCCAGCGGGGCGGCCCGCAGGTCCGCGGCGCGCGCCACCTGCTGCCAGTCGTCCCAGTAGGCCAGGTAGGCGGTGCGGACGTCGCCGGGCACGGTGATCAGCGGTTCGCCGTACGGGCCGGTGACGTCGGCGCTCGGCCGACCGGCGGCCGGGCCGCCGCAGCCGGCAACGGCCGGCAGCGCGGCGAGCGCCAGTGCCAGGACGGCCCACCGACGGGCCGCCCTCACTGCCCGTGCTCCCGCAGGACGGCGGCGGCCTTGTCGAGCTGGTCCTGCACGGCCGCCCGGTACGCCTTCAAGTCGTTGCCGTGCTGGGTGATCAGCTGCTGCTGGATGGCACTCTGCACGCCGAAGGCGATGCCGGACAGGTTCGTCTGCTTGGTGCAGGCGACATCGGCCTTGGCCGTCTCGATCTCCCGCGGCGTCGGGGTCGGGCCCCAGGACTCGGTCGACAGGCTCTCCGGGTTGCTGTAGGCGTAGCCCCGCTGCTTCATGCAGTCGGCCCACTGGGCGATCGCGGCGACCACCCGGCCGTCCGACTTGGTGCGGTTGTCGGACTGGCCCGTCAGGTCGCCGTACACGTTGGAGGTGGGGACGGGCTTGTCGCCGCGCAGCTTCCGGTCCGCCTCGCCGGAGCAGCCGCCCGGCGGGACGTTGCCGCCCGCCTGCTGGGTGCTGTCGAGCGAGGCCTGGCCGCTCAGCGCGGTGAACTCGGCCGGGTCGAGCTTGCCGGTGGACTTCTTCACGCCGTCCCCGGTGTCCGGGCTGTGGAAGCCGAAGCGGGCGGCCTGGTCCGCGTCGAGGAAGCCGTACGGGGTCGGCATGCTGACGGTCCGGGCGGTCATGTCGTTGACGGTCGGCTTCCAGGCGGCGAAGCCGAGTCGCTTCATGCAGTCCTGGGTCAGCAGTCCCGTGGCCTTGGCCAGGGTGTTGGACTCCTGCGGAGTGCTGGCGAAGGCGGCCAGCGGCAGGACCTGGGTCTCGGCCAGCGTGGTGGGCGTCGGCGTGCTGCTCAGCGACGGCGGTGCGGCGGGGGCTGCGGCTCCGCCTCCGCTCCCGGGGGCGCCGGACTTCCCGGACGAGGAGCAGCCGGTGAGCAGGGCGAGACCCGCGACGACGGAGACCAGAGCAGTGCGGCGGAAGGACCTCAAGACTGTTCCTCGGGTTGGGGGCCGGATAGGCTCGGGCCGCGCGCCCTTTTTCGCCCCAATTGCAGTGGGGCGAAAAAGGGCGCGCGGCTACGCGGCGGTGATCAGCAGTGAGTGGTCTGGCCCGTGTACGCGTTGGCGATGTAGTTCTCCGAGACGTAGCCCCGGACGCCGGTGGCCCGGTCGGTGCTGTCGTCCCAGGCGGCCAGGCCGTTCACGCTGGTGCCCAGGGTCCAGCACCAGTCGTTGGTGCCGTGGCCGGGGTAGCCCACGCCGTAGATCGTGCCGCTGGTGTAAGGGGTGCTGCGGATGTTGGCGGCGGTGGTGTAGTCGCTGTAGAACACGGCGTTGGCCGTGCCGGCGCCGAGGGCCACCGTGGCCAGCACGGCGGCCGCGACGGAAGCGATGCGTCCGGTACGGGAGTTCAACATGATGAGACCCATCTCCTGTTGCTGGTAGGGAAGTTGGTGCATCCCGGTGGGATGACGCCATTCCAGCAGAGGGCCCCTGGGGCGGACAGTGTCCTCAGGTACAGTCCTGGATTCCGTTCAATAGGGCGACTTGCGCCAGTTTGACCCGGGAATCGAGACCGAGTTGATCGAAAAGGGCGGCGGTGTGGGCTTTTACGGTTCTTTCCTCGATGTGCAGGACCCGGGCGATCTCCTGATTTGAAAGATCTTGTCCGATCAGGGCGAGAACCTCCCGCCGACGCTCGCTGAGCTGCCTTATCCGGTGCGAAGCGTCCCGCAATCCGGACAGGTGACCATGCGTCAATTGAATGCCGCGCTCCACGAGTTCCCCCCTCGACCCGCCGCCGAACGGCGGTGCGTGACCGACTCCGGCGAGTATCGCACGGCGACAGGAGGGGTACGCACGGCTTTGCCATTGTTTAAGGCGGCGGGTGGAGGGGCGCGGTGCGCGCCTTTCCGGGCGGCGGTCAGGCGGTGGCCGGGCGGTTGCGCTCGAAGATCAGCCGCAGGCCGATCAGGGTCAGCCAGGGCTCGTGCACGTCGATCGAGTCGGCCTCGCCCAGGACCAGCGGGGCCAGGCCGCCGGTGGCGATCACCTGGACGTCGTTCGGGTCCTTGGCGAGCTCCTTGGCCATCCGGTTGACCAGGCCGTCGACCTGCCCGGCGAAGCCGTACAGGATGCCCGACTGCATGCCCTCGACGGTGTTCTTGCCGATCACGTTGCGCGGGCGGGCCAGCTCGATCTTGCGGAGCTGGGCGCCGCGGGCGCCCAGCGCCTCGACCGAGATCTCGATGCCGGGGGCGATCGCGCCGCCCACGTAGTCGCCGCGCGCGTTGATCGCGTCGAAGGTGGTGGCGGTGCCGAAGTCGACCACGATGCACGGGCCGCCGTACAGGTGGTTGGCGGCCAGCGCGTTGACGATCCGGTCCGCGCCGACCTCCTTCGGGTTGTCCATCAGCACGTGGACGCCGGTCTTCACGCCCGGCTCCACGATCACCGCCGGGACGTCCCCGTAGTAGCGGCGGGTCACCTCGCGCAGCTCGTGCAGCACCGCCGGGACGGAGGAGCAGATCGCCAGGCCGGCCACCCGGTCGTCCGCCGAGACGATCGGGTGGGCGCCCATCAACCCCTGGAGCAGCACCGCGAGTTCGTCCGCCGTGCGGCGCGGGTCGGTGGAGATCCGCCAGTGCTCGACGATCTCCTCGCCGTCGAACAGGCCGAGCGTGGTCTGGGTGTTGCCGACGTCGATGGTGAGGAGCATGGGGCGCTTTCTGCTTCGAAGGGTCAGGAGCTGCGGAGGTCCAGGCCGATGTCGAGGATCGGTGCGGAGTGCGTCAGGGCACCGACGGCCAGGTAGTCGACACCAGTCTCCGCGACCTCGCGCGCGGTGGCCAGGGTCAGGCCGCCGGAAGCCTCCAGCTTCGCCCGGCCCGCGACCAGGGCGACCGCCTCGCGCAGCTGCTCGGTGGAGAAGTTGTCCAGCAGGATCAGGTCCGCGCCGGCCTCCAGGACGGGGGTGATCTGCTCGACGGTGTCCACCTCGACCTCGATCGGCAGCTCCGGGAACGCCTCCCGGACGGCGGTGAACGCCTCGGCGACGCCGCCCGCCGCGACCACGTGGTTGTCCTTCACCAGCGCGGCGTCGGAGAGCGCCATCCGGTGGTTGGCGCCGCCGCCGGCCCGCACCGCGAACTTCTCCAGCGCGCGCAGGCCCGGGGTGGTCTTGCGGGTGTCGCGGACCACCGCGCCGGTGCCCTCCAGGGCGTCCGCCCAGGCCCGGGTCGCGGTCGCGATGCCGGACAGGTGGCAGAGCAGGTTCAGCGCGGAGCGCTCGGCGGTGAGCAGGTCCCGGGTGCGGCTGCGGACCGAGAGCAGCACCTGGCCGGGGGCGACGAGCTCGCCGTCCTCGACGTGCCGCTCGACCTCGAACTCCTCCTCGCAGACCAGCGAGACGACGGCCTCCGCGACCCGCAGGCCGGCCACCACGCCTGCCTGGCGGGCGGTGAAGTCGGCGGTCGCGACGGCCTCGGCCGGGACGGTCGCCACCGAGGTGACGTCCTCGCCGCCGGCCAGGTCCTCGGACAGGGCCATCATCGCCACGTCCTCGACCTCGACCGGGTCCAGCCCGGCGTCCTCCAGCAGCGCGGCGAGCGCCGGGTCGAGACCGGTCTCGTACTCCTCGCCCTCGCCGCACGCGCAGCCGTCGCCGCAACCGCCGGACTCGGAGGACAGGAGGGGGAGTTCGGAGTGGGACATGGTGGGTGGGCTCCAGTTTCGGCGGGGTGGGCGGGGAGGGGGGCGTCAGTCGGCGAGCGGGTGGACCACGTGGCGCTGCCAGTGGGCGTCGTCGCGGTCGGGGAAGTCCTCGCGCCAGTGGCAGCCGCGGGTCTCCTCGCGCAGGGTGGCGGAGGTGGTGAGCGCGGTGGCGACCTGGTGCAGGTTGGTGGCCTCCCAGGTCTCCACGGACGGGTCGGCGCCGTCGGCCAGCGCGGCCAGGCCCTTGGCGGTGGCGGCCAGCGAGTCCGCGGAGCGGATCACGCCCGCGCCGGTGGACATCAGGCGCTGGATCTCGCCGCGGGCCGCGGCGGGCAGCAGCGGGACGGGCGTCGCGGCGCGGGCCGCGTCGGTGGTGACGGTGCGGGCCGGGAGCCGGCCGGCGGCGTTCAGCGCGGCCAGGTCGGCGGCGATCCGCTCGGCGAAGACCAGGCCCTCCAGCAGCGAGTTGGAGGCCAGCCGGTTGGCGCCGTGCACGCCGGTGCAGGCCACCTCGCCGCAGGCGTACAGGCCCGGGACGGTGGTGCGGCCGTGCAGGTCGGTGCGGACGCCGCCGGAGGCGTGGTGGGCGGCCGGGGCGACCGGGATCGGCTCGGTGACCGGGTCGATGCCGTTGGCCCGGCAGGCGGCCAGGATGGTGGGGAAGCGGTGCTCCCACATCGCGGCGCCGAAGTGCCGCCCGTCCAGGTACATGTGCCGGGTGCCCTTGGCGTGCATCCGGCGGACGATCCCCTTGGCGACGATGTCGCGCGGGGCGAGCTCGGCCAGTTCGTGCTGGCCGACCATGAAGCGCACCCCGTCCGCGTCGACCAGGTGGGCGCCCTCGCCGCGGACCGCCTCGGACACCAGCGGCTGCTGGCCCTTGGCGTCCGGGCCGAGCCAGAGCACGGTCGGGTGGAACTGGACGAACTCCAGGTCGGTGACCTCGGCGCCGGCCCGCAGGGCGAGCGCGACGCCGTCGCCGGTGGAGACCGCCGGGTTGCTGGTCGCCTCGAAGACCTGGCCCATGCCGCCGGTGGCCAGCACCACGGCGCGGGCCAGGATCGCGCCGACGCCGTCGCGCTGGCCCTCGCCCATCACGTGCAGGGTGACGCCGGAGGCGTGGCCGTCGGCGTCGGTCAGCAGGTCCAGCACCAGGGCGTGCTCGATCAGTTCGAGGCCCGGGTCGGCCTCGATCGCGGCGACCAGGGCGCGCTCGATCTCGGCGCCGGTGGCGTCGCCGCCCGCGTGCGCGATCCGGCGGCGGTGGTGGCCGCCCTCGCGGGTCAGCACGATCTCGCCGTCCTCGTCGAGGTCGAACTCGGCGCCCGCCTCGATCAGCCGGCGCACCGCGTCCGGGCCCTCGGTGACCAGGGTGCGCACCGCCTCCTCGTCGCACAGGCCGGCGCCCGCGACCAGGGTGTCCTGCAGGTGCTGCTCGGGGGTGTCGCCCTCGCCCAGGGCGGCGGCGATGCCGCCCTGGGCCCAGCGGGTGGAGCCGTCGTCCAGCACCGCCTTGGTGACCACCATGGCCCGCAGGCCGGCCTTGCGGGCGTTGAGCGCGACGGTGAGCCCGGCCACGCCGGAGCCGATCACGACCACGTCGGTGATCGTGGTCCAGCCGGGGGCGGGGGCGGTCAGGCGGTACGGCATGGGTTCAGCTGCTCCTTCAGCGCGCGACGGCGTCGGCCGCGTCGTTCGGACCACCGTACGCGGCGTCGCCGCGCAGCAGTCCGCTGCCCTCGGGGGCGTCCGCGGGGTCGCCGCCGAGGCCGGTGATCCGGTTGCGCTCGTCGACGAAGACCACCTTCGGCAGGTACGCCTTGGCCTCGGCGGTGTCCATCTGCCCGTAGGCGATCAGGATCACCAGGTCGCCGGGGTGGACCAGGCGGGCGGCGGCGCCGTTGATGCCTATGACGCCGGAGCCGCGCGGGCCGGCGATGGTGTAGGTCTCCAGCCGGGCGCCGTTGTTGATGTCGACGATGTGGACCAGCTCGCCGGGGAGCAGGTCCGCGGCGTCGAGCAGGTCCTCGTCGACCGTCACCGAGCCCACGTAGTGCAGGTCGGCCTGGGTGACGGTGGCACGGTGGATCTTGGACTTGAGCATGGTGCGGAACATGGGTCACGCCTCCTGTGAGTGCATGCCTGGTGGTGCGTACCGGTGGTGGACGGGGCGGGCGGGACCTCGGGAGGCCGACCGCCCCGGGGTGTCCGGGCTAGCGGACGATGACGCTCACGTTGTCGATCAGCCGGGTCGAGCCGACCCGGGCCGCGACGGCGAGCACCGCCTCGCCCTGGAAGTCGTCCGGCGCCTCGGTGAAGGACAGCGGATCGATCAGGGCCAGGTAGTCGGGGGAGACGCCGTCCGCGCCCTCCAGCACGGCGGCGGCCGCCGCGCGGACGGCCTCGGGGCCCTGCGCGCCGGCGTCCCGGCCGGCGAACAGGGCGCGGGAGAGGGCGAGCGCCCGGGTGCGCTCGTCCTCGGAGAGGAAGCGGTTGCGGGAGGACAGCGCCAGGCCGTCCTCCTCGCGGACGGTCGGGACGCCGACGACCTCCACGTCGAAGTCCAGGTCGGCGACCATCCGGCGGATGATCGCCAGCTGCTGGGCGTCCTTCTCGCCGAACACCGCGAAGTCCGGGTCGGTGATGTGCAGCAGCTTGGCGACGACGGTCAGCATCCCGTCGAAGTGCCCCGGGCGGGAGGCGCCCTCGAAGCCCTCGCCCATCGGGCCCGCGGAGAGCCGGACCAGCGGTTCGCCGTTCGGGTACATCTCGTCCACGGACGGGGCGAACACCACGTCCGCGCCCATCTCCTCGGCGAGCGCGACGTCCGCCTCCAGCGAGCGCGGGTAGCGGTCCAGGTCCTCGCCGGCGCCGAACTGCAGCGGGTTCACGAAGACCGTCACGGCCACCCGGCCGTCCTGGCCGACCTGGCGGCGGGCCTCGCGCACCAGCGCCGCGTGGCCCCCGTGCAGCGCGCCCATGGTCATCACCACGGCGTTGTCCACCGGCTGCTCGTCCGGCCAGAACGCGGCCTCGAACTCCTCCACGGTGCGGGTCAGCACCGCCTTGCGGACCTTCGCCGCCTTCGGGGCCTTCGCCGGGCGCCTGTCGCGTGCCATCAGTGACTCTCCTCGTTCAGTACGTCCAGCAGCGCCGCCGCCGGTTCCGGCTTCAACGTGCCGTTGGCCACCGCGCGTTGCGCGGTCGCCCTCGCCATCGCCCGGTACGCCCGGCCGATGTCCGGGGTCACCGTAGCGAGTCGGTCCAGGTGCTTGCGCACCGTCCCGACGTCACCGCGGGCCACCGGGCCGGTCAGTGCCAGGTCGCCCGAGCGCAGGGCGTTGTCCAGGGCCGCGCCCAGCAGCGGGCCGAGCATCTGGCCCGGCTCCTGCACGCCGGCCGTGCGCAGCAGCTCCATCGCCTGCGCGACCAGCGTGACCAGGTGGTTCGAGCCGTGCGCGAGCGCCGTGTGGTAGAGCGGCCGGACCTCCTCGGGGATCCAGGACGGCTCGCCGCCCATCTCCACCACCAGGGCCTCGGCGACCGGGCGCAGCTCCTCCGGGGCGGTCACCCCGAACGGGCAGCCGGCCAGCCGGGCCACGTCCACCGAGGTGCCGGTGAAGGTCATCGCCGGGTGCAGCGCGAGCGGCAGCGCGCCGACGCGGGTGGCGGGCTCCAGCACGGCCACGCCGTGCGCGCCCGAGGTGTGCACCAGGAGCTGGCCCGGGCGGACGGCACCGGTCGTCGCCAGGCCCTGCACCAGGTCGGGCAGGACGTCGTCCGGGACGGTCAGCAGCACCAGGTCCGCCGCCGCCATCACCTGCGGCGGCGTCACCAGCCGGACGCCGGGCAGCAGGGCCTCGGCGCGGCGGCGGGACGCGGCGGAGACGCCGGACGCGGCGACCACGCGGTGGCCCGCGAGCTGCAGGGCGGCGCCCAGGGCGGGGCCGACGCGGCCCGCACCGAGAACGCCGACGGCGAGCCGGGCGGGGCGGTTACCGGGGTCGGAGGGGTCTCCGAAGTCGGGCAGCACTCTTCCGTTCCAGTCCTCTAGGGGTACCAGACGTACCGGTCAATGGTACGGGGGTTTCCGGGCCGCCCACCCACCCGTGCGCCGACGGCCCGCGTGGGCGGAGGAGGGGACGGGGGAGTGTCGACGGCCCGCGGAGGTGTGGGTGGGTGCCGGGGGCGGATGGGCAGGTGCGGCGGGGCGGGGGGCTGGGCGCGCAGTTCCTCGCGCCCCTGGCGGGGTGAGGGGTGAGGGGTTGGGGTGTCGGCAGCCCGCGTGGGCGGAGGCGTGGGCGAGTGTTGGGAGCGGGTGGGAGCGCGGGCGCACCTGGGCGGGAGGCGCACGGGTGGGTGGGCGGGGCGGGGGAGCGGGCCCCCGTCAGGGGGTCTCGCCGGCCCGGACGAGCCCGTTCTCGTAGGCGAGGACGACGGCCTGGACGCGGTCGCGGAGGGAGAGCTTGGCGAGGATGCGGCCGACGTGGGTCTTGACGGTGGCTTCGGAGAGGACCAGGCGGGCGGCGATCTCGCCGTTGGAGAGGCCCTGGGCGACCAGCAGGAAGACCTCGCGCTCGCGTTCGGTGAGCGGGGCGAGGACGGCGGAGCCGGGGGTGCTGGCGGGGGTGGGGAGGACCTCGGCGAAGCGGTCGATCATGCGGCGGGTGGTGGTCGGGGCGACCACCGCGTCGCCGCCGTGCACCGAGCGGATCGCGGCGACCAGTTCGGTGGGCGGGACGTCCTTGAGCAGGAAGCCGGAGGCGCCGGCCTTGAGCGCGGCGAAGGCGTACTCGTCCAGGTCGAAGGTGGTGAGGATGAGGACCCGGGGGGCGCCCTCGACCGGGGCGCCGTGGTCGTCGAGGCAGATCCGGCGGGTGGCCTGGACGCCGTCGAGCCTGGGCATCCGGACGTCCATCAGGATCACGTCGACCTCGGCGGTGCGCAGCACGTCGACGGCCTGCTGGCCGTCGCCCGCCTCGGCGGCGATCTCGATGTCGCCCTGCGACTGCAGGACCATCCGGAACCCGGTGCGCAGCAGTTCCTGGTCGTC
Source organism: Kitasatospora sp. NPDC004272 (assembly GCF_053603035.1). Taxonomy (NCBI): domain Bacteria; kingdom Bacillati; phylum Actinomycetota; class Actinomycetes; order Kitasatosporales; family Streptomycetaceae; genus Kitasatospora; species Kitasatospora sp. NPDC004272. The sequence goes on from NZ_JBSGET010000007.1 coordinate 89,959, forward strand.
GACGAGCATCACGCGGATCGGCATGCGGGTCGGGTCTCCTTCTTCGTTCATCTGGCTTCGTTCATCTGGACGCCTTGAGGGGGAGGACGGCCCGGATCCGGAAGCCGCCGCCGGGCCGGGGGCCGACGTCCAGGCTGCCGCTGACCATGCCGACGCGTTCGCGCATGCCGATCAGGCCGTGGCCGAGTCCGTCGGTGCCGCCGGAGAGCTGTTCGCGGGTGGAGCCGCGGCCGTCGTCCTCGATCAGGACTTCGAGGTCGCCGTCCCGGAAGTCGACGGCGACCCTGGCGCGCGCGTCGGGGCCGCCGTGCTTGCGGACGTTGGTGAGGGCCTCCTGGACGATCCGGTAGACCGTCAGCTCCAGGCCGCGGGGCAGTTCGCGGACCTCGCCGGTGGCGCGGTAGTCGACCTGGAGGCCGGCCCTGCGGACCTGCTCCAGCAGGTCGGGCAGCTCCTCGACGCCGGGCTGCGGCACGTACTCGCCGGCGGTGTCGGCGGTGCGCAGCACGCCCAGCAGGCGGCGCATCTCGGCGAGCGCCTGCCGGCCGGTGGAGGCGATGGTGCCCAGCGCCTCCTTGGCCTGCTGCGGGGAGGCGTCCAGCACGTAGGCGGCGCCGTCGGCCTGGACGATCATCACCGAGACGTTGTGCGCGACCACGTCGTGCAGCTCGCGGGCGATCCGGGCGCGCTCGGCGGCGACCGCGACCTGGGCCTTGGCGTCGCGTTCGCGCTCCAGCCGGGCGGCCCGGTCCTCCAGCTCGACCAGGTAGGCGCGGCGGACCCGGGTCAGCCGGCCCCAGGCCCAGCAGAGCACGAACGGGGTGGTCATCAGGACGGCCATGAACACCGTCAGGTAGCCGCTCTGGTGCTGCTCCGAGGGCGCCAGCCGCCACAGCGTCAGCGGCCCGGCGGCCAGGCTGGCGGCCAGCGCCAGCCTGGACGTCCAGGCGCGGCCGAACGCGGCGCCGGTGTAGCCGAACACCAGGTAGGCGATGCTGGAGACGTTGGGTTCGACGCGGAGCGCGACCTGGCCGAGGCCGAGCGCGACGGCCGCCGCGGTGGTGGCGTCCGGCCAGCGGCGGCGCACCACCATCAGGGCGGGCAGCACGAGGGCGACCGCGACGCCGGTGTAGTGCTTCCAGGAGGGCAGCGGGGCGTCCGGCAGGCCGTTGGACTCGACCGCGGCGAGCACGCCGAGCATCAGCACCAGCAGCGCCCAGGCGGAGTCGACGACCATCGGGTGTCGGCGGAGCCAGGCGTTGAGTCGATGCACGCCTCCAAGCCTAGGGAGTCCGCGGGGCCGTTCTGCTCCGCCGCGAGGGCGATCCGGGGCTACTCCCCAAGGTGGAGGCCGGCCCCGTCCGGGTAACGTCGTCCGCCATGACACGGATGCGGTGGCGGCCCGCGATCGAACACGCCCTGTACCGGCCGGACGGCGGCTTCTACCGCCGCCCCGAGGGCCCCGCCGGGCACTTCCGCACCTCCGTGCACGCCTCCGCGCTGTTCGCGGCCGCGGTCGCCCGCCTGCTGGCGGGGGTCGACGCGGCGCTCGGCCGCCCGGAGCGGCTGGACTTCGTGGACGTCGGCGCCGGGCGCGGCGAACTCGTCCTCGCGGTGCGCGACCTGCTGCCCGCCGGGCTGCGCGGGCGGGTGCGGCTGCGGGCGGTGGAGCTGGCCGACCGGCCGCCCGGCCTGCCCGCGGAGGTCGACTGGTCGGCCGACCTGCCGTCCGGCGTCCGGGGCCTGCTGTTCGCCAACGAGTGGCTGGACAACGTCCCGCTGGACGTCGCCGAGCCCGGCCCGGACGGGCGGCTGCGGTACGTCGAGGTCGAGCCGGACGGGACCGAGCGGCTCGGCGGGCCGCTGGCGGCGGCGGACGCCGCCTGGGCCGGGCGCTGGTGGCCGGACGGGCGGCGGATCGAGTCATGGACTTCGGCCGCATCACCCTCGACGAGGACCTCATCCTCTACCTGTTCGGCACCCCCGGACAGGACCGCTTCTGGTTCATGTGGGACGACC